>NZ_LARF01000110.1:0-1214 GCF_000980385.1 Ruminococcus sp. N15.MGS-57 | reverse complement strand
ATTAGTAGTATTTGTTGCAAGTGTGTCTGCACTTGTTTTTCGTATTTCGTCCAAAGTCTGATATTCAAGCTCTGCGGACTCTGCTTTTTCGGTATTATTAAGAATATCATTTTCCTTTTTTACCTCCTCTGGTGCTTTCGCACAAGAGGAGGTAAAAATAATTGCTGTCGCCATTATCCAAAGAAAATTTTTTCGCATTGATGTCTCCTTAATTGGTTTTTATTGTGCGTTTCCAGTTATAGTTACACCATTAGTACCTGTATAGTTTTTCAATGTTACGGTTATTTTGCATTTACCTCCATTGGAATATGCATACTAACCGCTTTTGAACTGAACCGAACCGGAATCTCCATAGTAATAAAGATCAGCACACTGAGTACTGTATTTTTTCATGTTTGACTGAATATTGCAACGAGCATATGTGCTTCCTGAGCCTCCTGTAAAACCTCCGCACACAAAATCAATTGCGGAATCAGATGATGTGCTTAAACCGCTTACCGTTTTTGTATCGGTTGTAATTCCTGAGCCTGCCGGAGTCTTAGCTGGAGTATAAACCTTCCAATTAACACCATTAGAAGCACTCGCCCCAATAGCCATAGAACTCATCATCATAACAGCAGCACCCATAGCTGCGATTCTCTTAACGATCTTTTTCATATTAAACGTCCTTTCTCAATGTAAGTGTAATTTTCTTTAAGTTTTGTTGCAGAGTATTTTAACTTCATCATATCACACAATTATTGCAACGGAGAATTGTGCATAATAAATATTCACATCTTCATTGGAATCACCATATTTCTTTTTTTGCAATAAACTTTTTTATCTATGTATACATTATTTTAACACATATAACACCAAAAGTCACTATATTCTGCATATTTCTCTCATATGCACAAGAGCTTTGTATAGCTGAACAAATATTGCGTTCTAAATTATTTCATTTTACATAAGTTGATTGTTAAATGTTTGTTAACATCAACACGGAAGTTGAAATAGTCATTTGCTTATATGTTGGTTTGTCAATCATATTGGACACTATCATTAAGAAATTCGATAGGCGAAAACCATTTGAGGGGACGCATAGGACGGTTGTTTGTTCGACTTAAACGTGCAGCTAGCTGCACGTTTAAGTCGTCGCAGGAATAAAACCTATGGCACGAATAGAATTTGTTGTGATCTTCTCGGTGACTGCGCTCTACTTTGCCATTGTGCCT
>NZ_LARF01000073.1:0-4298 GCF_000980385.1 Ruminococcus sp. N15.MGS-57 | reverse complement strand
CCTCGCTTTTTGAAAATGGGTGATTGTAGTATATACCTCTCACAGAGTTTATTTTCTCCGCAAGGGTCAGTTCGTCATCATCGTCATCAAAATACTCGTCGCTTTCATATTCCTTGATAAGTGCGTCTATGGAGTCAAACATCAATCTACAGTCACGTCTTTCATTCAAAGTCACGCCGTCAGCGGAATCAAGGGCTATCGCCATGTTTACCATTTTGTTGTGAAATGTACTTTTTGTGCCAAGATATTCGCTTATTTCCTCCACCTTGCGCATTTGCGTCTGACTTGTGGGATTGTCCACATCTGTATTATTTTTCAGATACCCCAGAATCGCAAACAGCGACTCTATGATATCCTTATTGCTCTTTCTATGCCCCTCTTTCAGGTTTTCAAGCTTATCTTTTATATTTTCCTTTTCTGCCATAGTTCGCCCTCCTATAACAATTATCTCTATAATTATATTGTATCACAGGGAATATATCCCTGTCAATCAGCTATGCCACACGAATTATAGTATTTGAAATTATCTTGAAAAAAATATCTCCTTTCTCGCTTGTTTCAGGGGTGATACTGTTATAAACAAAGGCTGAAACACAGCCGTCTATGCCGTCGCCTTTCATATCCAGGCACTCACGCTCTGCTTTCCAATCGTTTTTGTTAGGATAAACGCCTCCGCACATACACAATCTGTCATACTTTCTGCCGTCCGTCCTGTTGTATGCGTCTACTCTCCACTTTCTTGCGTCAGCGTCACAGTACATAGAATAATCATCATATATCACCGTCTTTTTGCCCTCCTCGATCATGATGACCTGTGTACCCTTTCTTTGCTCGTCAAATGGTGGAATGTTATCTGACAATGCCATTCTCTCAATGACCTCTGTGTTAAAAATCTTTGTGTTCTTTTTCATAGCCTTACCTCCGTATCAACTCTGTCTTGACCTTATGTGCTTATTATAGCACCTTTAAGGTTCTGTTTACTGTTCCAAAATGGTCTGTGGTGTGTTTTTTTGATTTTATTCCCTTTTCAAGCTTCTGTATATATTATAGCACCCACTTAGTACAGTTTACTGAACCAATTCGGCACAATTATGATATATTCTTTTTTTCTTATATTTTTTTTGCGAGATACTTGACAGTGTATTTCTCATACAATAAACTTTTTTGCACCTTGTTTTTGCTACAGAAAAATGATATAATAAAAGCAACAAAAAAATCGACAAGAAGAGGGGATCAGTTATGATGATAATAAGAGACATTGTTGCAGGATAGAAAAAAATAGTTTGCCAAAATTAATATGGCATTTGAATTTTTGAAGCCACGTATTTCAGTGTTGATAATCGAGACTTGATAATTCAGCTTGAGATTGAATGTACTGAAATTGCAAGAGAATGTGATTTATGAAAAGAGGTCGAGCGCAGTGCCAAACATATGGTACAAAAACAAAGAAACCGATACTATTTGGTGGAAAGATGACCCTACAGTTATCGGAGTGTGGATATTCAGCTTTGACAAAACCACTGAATTTAATATGTTCCATGATTATCCTTATAAATTAACAAAAGAGCAGAAACAGATTTTTGATAAAGAAAATCCCGAATGGGCGGATTTCTTTAAGGATAGAAAATAGCAGATACAAGGTATTCATTTTGTAATTAGATAAATCTCTGATGTACAATATAATAAAAACCCACAGACCCGATCACATTGATCGCATCTGTGGGCTTTTGAAATTTTACCACACATCGTATATCTTAGCTTTTTCCTCATTGAAATCATCAGGAAGCGTTCCGATATCCCAGCCGGAGTTGGTAGTTTCTATGTAAAGATAATGGCTTCCATTATAATCATAGTATGTACCGGGGGCATCGTCTGTTGCCTTTACTCCTATTGCAACGTGTTCAGGAAGCTCAATAAAAATGCAGCCATAGCCAAGCTCTTTGAGCAAAGCACCCAAAAGTATGGACGAGTCCTCACAATCACCGCACTGGTCATAAAGCGTTTCCAGAGGATATTTTGGAAAATCAGTATATCCCGTTGAGGTCATGTCGTCAACATACTCTATGCTCTGCACGAAATTTGCAGTTTCTCTTATAGTCTCAGATTCGCCATAACCGCATTGGTCGCAAAGGCTTTTTATTTCATCTGCAAGCTGTTTTACGAGCTTATGATTATTGTCGTCACTTACATAGTTATGATAATCTTTCACATATGAGTATCTCAAAAGACTATGATAATATTCATACATATCGTCCTGAATATTCATTGATATTTCAAAGGTATATCGTTTGTCATAGCTCGTCCAGTTAAAAGTCCTTTTCGACCATGTGGGGTCTGCAGGCTGAACATAGTCAGGCTTTCGGTCGTCACGAGGCTCATAACCGTCCTCATCAGTGACTATGGGTGTTTGCTGAGTAACTGCGGTAGTGGTCTGCTGTGTTGTTGTGGTGTATGTATCGTATGTATTCAATCCCGGTCTTTTCTCTGGATACAGAAATTCATCAATTGTATTGCTAAATGCAAAATATACGCCCACTGCCACACAAATAGTAATAAGTATTTTCTTCATATATTCGTCCTGTTTTTAGTTGGTTTACGGCTTTTGTCATATATACATTATACTACAAGATGGTATAAAATACAATACTATTAGATATACTTTACGAATTTGTTCTTATTTTTGCTATAGTTTGATATTTTGCGAAATAGTTGAAATTTGTGGGGTGGTGAATTTCATTCTCACCTTTCGTGAATTTCTGTTATATTCATAGCATCTGATCTAGCGGAACATTTTTTGTGACAATGAAGATATTAATTCCAACACTTTTCAAGAAAGTTAGTTTAACATCGGTGCTACATTATATTTTATGTAAATAGTTGCATCTTATATTATTTGATCATCTTTTTTCATACTCACTAATATCCTCATCAAAAACAAGATAAGCCGAACACTCATTGTTCTTTATCATATCATTTATGTTTTTCAAAGCTTCAGCGTTTTTGGTTCTTTCTTTTTTAGAAAAATTCTGCTGGAGCTTTATTATATCTTCTATATCCTCACAAGATAAAAGCTTAGGCTCATTTCTTCTGTCCAGCATACCGTATGTACACTTTGTTTTTGATATCTTATTTACCTTTTGTTTTATAAGCTTCATTTCAGGATCACTTGTCCAAGCAATAGAGTGCTTATGATCATATTGATGATTTATTTCACAGCCACAGTGGTCACATTTTAAGTTTTTATCCACATACAGCGTAAGCCGTTCACCGCCAAAAAGAAGAACATTCTTTGATTCTTTTATTGTGCTTATACATTTAAGACACATTTTAAATGCTATACTGCCGGTCAAAACACCATAAGCTAAAATAAAATAAATTCGTTCTGCTTTTAATGCAACAAATAAGATACCTAATATTGAACATATGACTAAAATGCTCTTGTGTATCCTATCAAAGTCTGGTCTTTCGACAAGTTCCATTTTTACAGACGTTACCCTTGCTCTTATCCTGCTGCCAGGGTGTGTCATTTTATAATCATACATTCTATATATATCAAAAGTATGCCAAGAGCGTTGTTCCTCAAAATATATTCGGATATCGTCTATCTCTTGGTTACTTAAAGTTATCTCGGTGGTTTCGCCCTCTTTTATACCAATATCTCTCCGCAGTAACTCAGGAACGATCTTTACAGGTGTTTGTTCAATACTTACTCTTTCCCATCCAATATCTTTTCCACATTCACTGCATCTTATCGGTTCTTCTGCCCACATTGTTAAACAATAATTGTTCATTCAAAAACCCCTTTCTTTATATAATGTTTACTTCATTACATTTTGACATTTATTTGCCAAATATATTGTATCACACATCAAAATGATCTGTCAAATTTAAAAGCGAACAAATTCGGACAGTTGCACTTTTGTATAATACACATCCTATAAAGCATACAGATTTCTGGAATATAAAAAAAGAGAATTAATTAAAAAGACACAAAAAAAGTGATATTTGAAGATAGCCAAGAATTTTTGCAAAAGCTTTTTGACATAGCAACAAAAGAAAGCATATATATTTCCCAGAAAAAGATACAAGCAGCACCACGACAGATCACAATAACACTGTTTATAATTATAAATAAAATTGTATTACTTGATATATTTGTTCAACTTATAAGATAAAAAAATAAATGACATATTATATATTCAAAATAAAGAAGATATATCGTTTTAAATGCAAATAATAGTTGTTTACTTCCTGTATCCCGTTCGCCCCAAAAAAGCAATAGCTCAAGAAGTTTTAAA
>NZ_LARF01000070.1:0-4484 GCF_000980385.1 Ruminococcus sp. N15.MGS-57 | reverse complement strand
CAGAGGTCGTTGATATTATTAGCTCACTGCCGAATGCACCGGAGGGCGCTCTGGTAGATGTATCTCCTGAAACAAGGGAAGACCTGTCTGTCAATGACGAGGGTGAAGTGGAGCTCTCCGACGAATTTGTCATCGGAACGGCGCAGGATGTGTTCGGGGATAAAATCTACAGCGACATTTCTGAAACGCTGGAGCGCAAGACCGAGGAGATACTTGCTGCCCCCGAATCGACAGAGGATCAGCAGATATCACATTTGCAGGACGTATTCCGCAAGGAGCTTGTTGCACCTGTGATGCAGGTAACGAACGACACCTATGGTGCCGACCTGAAAAAGCGTGATGCACAGAAGCTCCAAAAGCAACTTGAACAGAAAGCGGACAGGCTTGTTACACAGGAATACGGCGATTATTCCATTCAGAAGAAAACACTGGAAGCACAACGGCAGGACGCACTTTCACATCTGAGTGAAACAGGGCAAACTGCTGCCGATGTCAATGAACAGTTCGATACACTGGTGCAGGAGGCGACCGATGCTTTCAAGGAGCGTGTCAGCAATGTGCTGGAGGAGACTGTGCCAACTTTGTGTGAGAAAGTCGTAAAGACTGTCGAGACCACGAAGCGTGAGCGTATCAAGGAGACCATCGAGGAGGAAGTCCGTGACCATCTGCGTGGCTTTGCAAGGACGATCCCGTCATTCCTGATGGCATACGGCGACGATGAGACCACACTCTCCACTTTCGATATGATCATCCCCGATGATGTATTCTATGAAGTGACCAGTATCACGCTTGACCAATTCCGCTTCCTGCGTGACGGCGGTTCGTATACAGATGCAGAAACAGGCGAGAAAAAGCGCTATCCCGGAAAGCTGTTTGATCCTGTGGTATTTGATGATTCCATCAAAGAATTTCTCGCACTGCGTACACGGTTGGGCAATTACTTTGATGAGTCGCATACAGAGGATATTTTCGACTACATCCCACCACAGAAGACCAATCAGATTTTCACGCCCAAGCGTATCGTGAAGCAGATGGTCAATATGCTGGAGCAGGAAAATCCCGGCTGTTTCGATGATCCGAGCAAGACCTTTGCTGATCTGTACATGAAATCAGGCCTGTATATCGCAGAGATTGTGAAGCGGCTGTTCAACAGCGACGGCATGAAACAGGCATTTCCTGACAAAGCACAGCGGTTACAACACATCTTTGAACATCAGGTATACGGGCTTGCACCGACAGAGATCATCTATCAGATTGCCCTGCACTTCATTCTCGGCTTTGACGGCGGGAAGCTGATTGAGAAGCATCATCTGCGTCAGTGTGATGCACTGCCGTTGGCAAAGAATGGAACATTGGAAGCAAAGCTGGATAGTATTTTCGGATAAGGCTTGATATATAACGAAAAAATACCGATACTTCACACAACATGAAGTATCGGTATTTCGTTTTCATAGCTCGCTGTTTTGGTCTAAATATAGTGATTGATTCTATACTGCTATATCAGCGCCTCACATTTTCGTGCGAGTCTTTTTTTGCTTAATAACGCCAATGCAAACGGCGAGCCTTATGAATATCAGATCATTTATCCTTTGTTCTTTTTGACACGCTTACGGCAACGACACCAAGCAGCAGCATTGTCAATGCTGCACCTGCTCCTATGCCTGTGTTAGGTGACTTATCACCGTCTTTGTTTACATTTTGAACTGCTGTCTGTGAACTGTTTTGTAAGCTATCATCTTTTTTACCAGTGCTGTCTGGTGATATATCTGATGAACTTTCAGATGCTTTTGTACCAAGGACATAGAAAGGTGCATCGTCTGTGACAAAGGATATTTCTGCGTCAGACTCTTCACATTTAAGACTGCTTACTGTACCATCACCTTTAACGGAATTTACCTGATCTTTGTCTATGTTTATCGTTACCTTTATTCCATTTGCCGGCAGAATAGAATCTCCGTCAATGTAATAAATATGAAATGCTACGGTGTTTTCAGACTTTTTTCCCATGACGCTGTTTAACCAGTCAAGAGCTTCCTTCTCTGTGACCTGATCCACCACAAGATTTTTATCTTTATCGGCATTCTCGATCTTCACGCTTGTGCCATCTGGAAAATCAATAACAGCATTTCCATCGTCGTCAACAGGCACACTGTTCCATGGAACATCTTCTGTATAGACCGCATAAACATTTCCATTTGCAGTTGTGTTATTATCATCAAGCTTTGCCTCGGCCGCATAAGCACCAGAAGGTATGCTTAATGCAAGCACAAGAGCAAGGAATGAAGTCATTTTTCTCATTGGTCTATTTGACCCCCTATCTGTGTATTCAAGGAAGCCGCACCTGCACTATAATAAGTGTGCGGCTCGTAACCCATGATCTTAAGCCTTATCTTTGTACCGACCTCCGGCGTCTTTGAGAGCGTAACATATTTCACATACTCGTTTGGCTTGATAAGACCCGTTTCTCCAAGCATATTTCCCTGTTCGTCAAACACTCTGAGCTTTATCCAGGCATTGTTGCCCTCAATATTTGTAAGATATACTATTGCCTTATCGCCTTCCATAGTGACGTTTCCGCACACCGCAAAATCATAGCTCATATCATCTCTGTTCGGAGAGCTATAGCCTAAATTTTCCGAAACCTCAGGCTTGCCATGCTGTGCTGTGCTTTCAAAAGGCGGTGGAGTAAATTCTGCACTTTTTTTATCATTTGGACGGCACAATGCAAATATCATCACGCCAATGGTAACTGCAAAACAGACCATAAGCACTGATACGATCAGCTTCCCGTCATTTTTTTGCTTATCCATCATAAGCCCCCTGATATGAATACTTTTTTATTACGCTATCGGTACAATCCCAATATCATTGTTTCTTACTACCCTCCATGCTCCATTTGATCCTGTTACATAATAAAGAGTTGTATCAACATGGGTAGAAACAACCATTGCGTCAGTTACTTACTGAATGTCTTCAGAGATCGTTATTGTGATAGTGCCAAGATCTGTATTGTTTGTTTCTATCCCTGCTCCACTTACACTGAAATATGTTGAACCTTTAGGTGCGGCGTCAACAGCAGTGCCTTCGGCTGTTTCCAATAAAATAATATCTTCATAAAACATGCCGTTAAGTCCTTCGACCTTTGATGCAAAATTCAACTGTGCTTTAATAGCCGAATTTGAATGGTTTGTTACAGTTATCGCCTTAGGCTCATCCCACCAGCATGCAGACTCTGTGGTATAGCTATGTGTTTCAGGATCCCATACCTTATGTCCGCCAAAGTAGGTAAAATTCATTTCCTCCCACTCAACGTCCACAGACATTGTCGTTGACTTGGAATCAATATAGCTTCCTGTAACCTTGATATTTGTTGGTTCGCTGCCGTCATTTTTTTCTGAATTTACCGCATATGCTGTAACCACGCTAGTGCTTGCAAGCACTAATGCGGTGATGATCGCAAATTTGTTTTTCATGATAAATTCCCCCGTTATTTATTTTTCAACAGTGACAGTTATTTTTGCCACCGTATCGACCATTGCTTTTTCACCTGATTGCGGATCATAACTTAAAACTCTAAAATTTGCGTCTGTATAAGTGCCTTCACTAAGTTTGTCCGCCTCGCCCTCAAGCAAAGGAAGCGTTTTAAGCTGATTACCTGGTTTTATGGTACCTGAGCGTGCGATAATCTCACCATTTACCTCTATACAAAGCACGATATCCTGAGTTGAACTGCTTGGATGCTTATAACTAAAATAAGCTGTTTTATCAGAAAGCTTGATATTCACTGTATTTTCGTATTCAAGAGAAATTCCTCCGCCACCCTCAGGCACATCAAGACTTCTGCTGTTGTCATCCAAAGGTTCAGCATTCTGCTCTGTCTGCTGAGGTGCATAATCAGGTACTAGAGATTTTGTTTCTGACTTTCTGAAAAACACAGCCCAAATAGTAATGCCTATGCAAAACATCATGCCCAGAATAAGTGCAGCTATTATGATCCTTTGTTTTTTTGCTTTGTTCTCATTATTCTCCATCATTTTCCTCCTGATTGTGCATTAGCCAGACATTCCTGCTAAATAGCATTAATGTTCACAATAATCATACATTGTTATTAACAAAAAGTCAACAACATTTGCACAAGTGGTAAAAATAATGCACAAGCGGTAGTTTTTTTGATACATATGGCATTCATTTTTTGACAGTCCAGCATCTCCGTGACCGTTAAAGCACAACAAAAACGATAGTTCTCATAATAACACCGTTACTTTTTTATTAATAGATATGTAGGTTTGTCAATCATATTGGACACTATCATTAAGAAATTCGATAGGCGAAAACCATTTGAGGGGACGCATAGGACGGTTGTTTGTTCGACTTAAACGTGCAGCTAGCTGCACGTTTAAGTCGTCGCAGGAATAAAACCTATGGCACGAATAGAATTTGTTGTGATCTTCTCGGTGACTGCGCTCTACTTTGCCATTGTGCCT
>NZ_LARF01000108.1:0-1235 GCF_000980385.1 Ruminococcus sp. N15.MGS-57 | reverse complement strand
TGAAATGTCACCATTGTGGTAGAGTAATGACCTTGAAGAATTTCAAGGAAGGTGAACTGTTAGATAAAGTAGAGCAGGATAAGTATTATATCTGATACATACAGTCAGACATCAGATGGTGCGGCAGATATTTGGTCGCAACAGGACAAGACAATTAAATTAGTGGTCATCATGATATGGGAGACACTTGCAATAAGCGTAAGCTGATGATACGCAAAGGTGCCATCCTAAGGACGCATGAAAAATTAGAAACCAGTTTGAGGACTGGGACTGTTTTTCATGTGTCCTTTTTTATTTGCTGAAAATTTCACATTGGAGGAGTTTTCCCAGACCTTCAAACGTTTCTAGCCAAAACGGAAATGAAAGGAAAGATGAGAAATTGCAGCAAATAAGTTATAATAGTGTTGAAGACATCACAGATGATATAAGAAAACAAATTGGATGGAGAATACAAGAAAAAAGGATTGAGAAGGGAATTACAGCAGTAGATTTAAGTACCTATCTAAATATAACAGCTAATCAAGTCTCAAGGATTGAAAGAGGTTGTGCAGGAATTGATATTTACAAGTTGATTGTAATATGCAAAATCCTTGGAGTATCGGCGGATTATATATTGTTTGGAGAAATGAAGGAAGAGAACATAACTATTAGTAAAGAGCAGTTTGAGGCGATAAATGGTCTTATCAGCATGTTCGGAAAGGAAAAATTATGATTGAATACATAACACTATCAAATCTTGTTAAGAAAGTGTCCCAGGATGCTGTTGAAAAGGGAAAGGAAATATTTAACACAAAGAAGATACGAGAGAAGTATATTAATATATTTGAAATGATGAATATTGATAGGGATAAATTGAAAGCTTCTGATTGCAAACAATCAAAGGATTTCAAAATTCCAAAGGATTCTCAAAAATTTTTAATTGAAGTATATTGGCTATATTCTGACACAGATATGAAAAAAATGCGAAAAGGACTATTTGAGCAAGCCAGTTTAGAGTCTATAGCTGGATTGTTGGATGGTTTTCGTGAAATGATATTGAAACTGGATATTCCTGAGAATGATAAAGATGAAATGATATCTAAAATGTATATGAGAACAAGGTATCCATATCTTCAAAGACGAGCTGAGGTACTAAAAGAGTTGGAAAATATTAAGCTTGATTTTTGCCCGGACTATCAAGATGATGCTAGAGTAGAAGATGAACTGCAAAACTATGTTGATAATAACAAAATGAA
>NZ_LARF01000071.1:3264-4539 GCF_000980385.1 Ruminococcus sp. N15.MGS-57 | reverse complement strand
CATGTAGTACCATATACATGTCGGTTTTCAAAGCCGGTAACAAAAATCCACCCGATCGACATCAGTGCATTTGACATCTCTAGGTTTCGGGTGGGCAGGTAGAGTAGAGTGAAAATCAGCATTCACTCCGATGTCCGAAAAATAGAGTTGGATATTGTAAGAGGTCGCTCCAGAGCGGCAGATTGAGAGGTCATAATGTCTTACGTAGATGAAGTGCTGCAGAAGGTTGCAGAGAAGAATCCAGGCGAGAAAGAGTTTCAGCAGGCAGTTAAGGAAGTTCTTGATTCCCTTCGTCCGGTAATTGAGGCAAATGAGGAGCAGTACCGCAAAGATGCTTTGCTTGAAAGAATGACAGAGCCAGAGCGTATTATTACATTCCGTGTACCGTGGGTAGATGACAACGGACAGGCTCATGTAAATAGAGGTTTCCGTGTACAGTTTAACAGTGCAATCGGACCGTACAAGGGTGGACTTCGTCTTCACCCATCTGTAAATCTTGGTATTATCAAGTTCCTTGGTTTTGAGCAGACCTTTAAGAACTCACTGACAGGACTTCCAATCGGAGGCGGCAAGGGTGGTTCTGATTTTGATCCGAAGGGCAAGTCAGACCGTGAAATTATGAAATTCTGCCAGAGCTTTATGACAGAGCTGTATCGTCACATTGGCGCAGATACAGATGTACCGGCTGGTGACATTGGTGTAGGCGGAAGAGAGATTGGCTATCTGTATGGACAGTATAAGAGACTGACTGGTCTGTACGAGGGCGTTTTAACTGGTAAGGGTCTGACATACGGTGGTTCTCTTGCAAGAACAGAGGCTACTGGTTATGGTCTTGTATATATGGTTCGCGAGATGCTGTTAAATGCAGGTATGACCATGGAAGGAAAGACAGTTGCTGTTTCTGGTTCAGGAAATGTTGCAATTTACACAACTGAGAAGGCTCAGCAGTATGGCATGAAGGTTGTTACATTAAGTGATTCTAACGGTTGGATTTATGATCCAAACGGCATTGATCTTGACCTTGTAAAGCAGATCAAGGAAGTTCGCCGCGGAAGAATCAAAGAGTACGCAGAAGCAAAACCGGGTGTTGAGTATCATGAAGGCAAGGGTGTATGGAGCGTTAAGTGTGATATCGCACTTCCATGCGCAACTCAGAATGAGTTAGACCTTGAGGATGCAAAGCAGTTAAAGGCAAATGGATGCTTCCTTGTAGCAGAGGGTCCAATCAAACCATATTGCATCATCTGCTATAAAATACAACCGTTTCTCACCCAA
>NZ_LARF01000071.1:0-3164 GCF_000980385.1 Ruminococcus sp. N15.MGS-57 | reverse complement strand
CACAACTACTCAGAGATATCACCAATGCTAAGCTCGAAATAAGGCTGATGACTTTTTTCATTTATTGTTTCTCCTTCCAGTCTAATGTTGCCGTATAAGTCTCATCTGAGAATGACCACCATGCAGTTCCGTCAGTCGCATCTCTGAAAGCCTCATACATGATCTCGCCATCCTCCATCCTCAATATCCGGTTTTTAAGTATTCATACTTATCGTAAAAAAACGTACTTACTCTTATCAGCACTATCAAAACGTAAAATATATTCCGCTATTTTACTGCTTATTTTTTCAATTCCACACTTTTGATTGGAAATATAATTGATCATATATTTTATCGTGTCTAAAGCTATAAACCTATAGTTTTTCCAATCTTCCGTTAAAATTGCCGTCAGGTTCTGTTAAAGCCCAAACACTTCTACATTTTGTACACTTATAATAAAATTTTTTATGTCCATAACCATCATACTTATTAATGGAGTGTTTTTTACAAAGTTTCTTTGCTTTTTTTAATTCAGCAATATATTTTTTTAGATAACAAAAATCGGAAATATCGTTAAACTCATCAACTTCAGCTAGTACTTCACAAACACATGATATTTTCATTGATTTTATAATATTATTTTCTATAACAATTAATGGATAACCTTTCCAATCAAACCATATTGCATCATCTGCTATAAAATACAACCGTTTCTCACCCAAAAAGGTTTTGTTTGCTATAGTCATCAATTCTATTTTTTCATTAATTGTTGCTTTTTTATTTGGATACCACTCTATTTTATTAGCAAGCACCAAAAAATAATCTATTCCTATTTCTCCATGAAATGTTGCTATTTTATCATTATATTTTACATGAATTTTATCGCTACTTGCTTTGCCTACTGTTACAAATTCCATATGCATTTTCAATTATCACTTCTCCTTTAACCAATTGATGATGCTTCCATTTAATGAAAATAGACCTGATAAACCTGATGTAAATTCACAAGTTCTTGGAATGTTAATTAATAATTGATTGCTAGTTCCAAAATTAGCTAGCTTTGAAACACTTGTTACCATTGCTATAGCTAATACTGCTCCTATTACAATTGTTACTGTGATGAGAATCTCTTTCCAACGCTCCTTACACCACTCACAAGCGTTATCCCATTTTTTCTTCCAACCAGCTTTTCTCAATATCCGGCTATAAGTACTCATATTTCTCATAAAAGTCATTTTTGCTCTTATTAATAACATCAGCGACATCGCCGTCGATACGCACAACATCAGAAACAAACTCATTTACATCTTTTTTGAGATTATCAAGAGCGTCGATCTTATTTTCCTGAGTCTGTGTAGACGCTTTTATAGAACTAATTACATCGTCAACATTGCAAACGCTGATTACAATTTTTAAGATCTAGATTTTGTAATCCAATTAACCTTATATTCTATTATTTGGTCATCAACATTTTCTGTTATGAAATACAAGAATTTATCATAATTTTTCATTTTGCTGTCTACGTAAAACTTTCGTATACCCGCATATACTTTTATTCGTGTAACAATATTGGTTTTTTGATCAACTGTATCCGGTTTTATAATAGTAACTTTTTTTATCTCATCAGTTGTTATTTTTATTCGGATACCGCAGGTTTTAACAACCATTATTTCATCTTTTCGTACTTTAATTTTCAGAGTAGTGAATAATACAGGAAAAGAAAGCAAAACACAAAAAACAAGTAATCCTATATACATAAACCAATTTGCTTTAAAAGAGTGTTCTACAAAATCAATTATTTCAAGTATAATTACAAAAGAAAAAAGTACGGCTACTAAAAACAGTAAGACATATCCATTATGTCTAATCTCAAAATAATTGTTTTTAGTTCTCAATCAACAGTTCACTCCTTTAATCTTTTATTGCATCAATTCCGCCTTGACCAATATTCTCAAAAAAACCTTCTATATATCCACCCACAAGACCATTGCGAAGAGTTTTGAAATATCTGCTAAAAATATCAAATTTAAAAGGCACTTGTTTATTAGCCGCTCTGGTTATTTGACGTGCAAAATCTGCTGAATAGCTATGTGTACCCACCAGTCTTTCAAAAGCTTGTATTCCAGAGAACTTATTAGCCATTTTCTGAGTAATTGCTTTTGTAGGTCCCTCAAATACCTTTCCTAAAATAAATGCAAATACAACTGAACCACATATATCAAGAGAAATTTCAGTAAAACTTTTATTTTCAATTCCAAATATATTTTTGAAATTTTCGGTTAAACTTGTGGAAACAAAAGCATCAACCGCTAATGCTACACCTGCTTTACCAAAAATCGAACCTATTAAGGCAGAGCAACTTGTTCCTGCAGGATTAATCATCAATATGCCACCTACAGCTCCTCCGAATGTAGCCACCGATATACAAATAATACCTACCGCTATGACTATGGTTACAACAATTGCAACAATCTCTTTCCAATGCTCCTTGCACCACTCGCAAGCGTTATCTACTTTTTCTTCCAACCAGCTTTTTTCACAGTCCGGTTTTTAAGTATTCATACTTATCGTAAAAATCATTCTTGCTTTTATTGATAGCATCAGTCGCATTTTGGTCAATAATCACAACATTGGAAATGTATTCATTAATGTTATTCAAAAGATTCAATTTTTCTTAATGAATTTGTGGTAAAAATTAAATTTATATAATTGTTTCAAATTAACGTTTTAATTTTTTCAAACGTTTCTATACCCTTAAAATTATCAAAATGAAAATATAATCTATTTTCATTTGTTACCCATGTACAGATCATATAGCATAGACCTTTTATAATAGCTGATTTTTGCGGATTGTTTGAGTACGGTTCACAATTATAAAGAAATTGTTGAAACGTAATATTTTCAAAAGGAAAATATATAACTATAGTTTCACATAAGCTTTTAAACAATAAATTGACAGATACATTAAAAAAGTCATTATTTGCTACAATAACAATATCGGTATTTTCGTTTTTAGTTATCAATGATGCATATGTTTGCTTAGAATTAGTAATAATTTTTGTTAATTCATCATTCTTGCAAATATCGCAAATTTCAAGAAAGAAAAAAGATGGTGCTAGCTTAATTATTTTTGTTAATAACTTTGTAGAAACATCACCATCTATAAATGCTTGTTTCACTTTTTT
>NZ_LARF01000069.1:0-4823 GCF_000980385.1 Ruminococcus sp. N15.MGS-57 | reverse complement strand
CAGCCTTGTAACACGCTTCTCAGAGGGGAGAAATTTCGGTCGGCACATTTTCATTCCCCTTGCCCTAACACTTGATATAAACTGTGCCGCTCCGCCATAGAAGTCAAGCTGTGATTCCAGCTCCGAAAGGTCTGAAAAAACCGAGGAACGATAGCTTTTAAGTGCTGCGGCAATCCGCAGGGCGAACTCCTTTGTGTATTTGCTCAGTTCACGGAAAAGGGCAGTGTCTATATCAATGGGAGTGTGCCTTGTTGCCGAGTTGAAATGCTCCTCGCCAATAAACTGCTCTCTGCCTGCAAAACTTTTGAACACAAGCTTTTCAAGAATATTTCCCTTGGGATAAATTTTGTCATATCCGATTTCAAGCAGTCCTGCACTGTCGGGATTCATAGCCGAATCAAAATTAACACCGATTTTTACGCTCCGTATGGTTTTTGAAAAGGTATCTTTCAGCTGTGAAATGCTGTATGCTATTTCGAAAATGTTCTCGCTTTTTGGCAGTTTTTCAAAAAACTGTGCAAGCCTTTTTACCGCTACCGACTTAATTGCGTGATTATACTTTGCAAAGAACCTGTTGATGTTTTCAATGCAGCCGAGAAATTCTTCAAGGCTGTCCATATGGGTCTTAATCTGCATAAACGAGTTGACACAATCAACATCTGAAAAGTCAATTCTGTTTCCTGCGAGTTCATTTATCAGCTGTCGAAATCTGCCGTTAAGTTCGGGGACATTCATAAAGTCCTCAAGACAATCCAGCCTGTAATCAAGGGTTTCAATGTCATCTGTAAACTCTTTCATTTTAGATGTTGCGACAGCAAAATTCATAGGTGCAATAAGTTTTGCTATGTTATCCGTTTCAAGATTGACCATAAAATCCTGCGGATAATTTTCATATTTTTTCTGCCGCTTTTTTGCATACTCCTCAGCCTCCGCCGACGGATAGAACAGATCTACATAATCGGTAATTTTCATTGTTTTCACTCCACAATTTATTTTGCTGTAACAATATTCCCGTCACTAATCTCAATAACCCTGCCGCATTGCTCCGCAATCTTCGGGTCGTGGGTAACTATAACAACCGTCCTGCCCTGTTTGTTCAGGGACTTGAAAAGCTCCATAATCTCAGCGGAAGTCTTTGTGTCCAGCGCTCCCGTCGGTTCGTCCGCCAAAATCATTGACGGTTCATTGACTATCGCTCTGGCAATTGCCACACGCTGCTTCTGTCCGCCCGAAAGTTTGCTGCATAGCTTTTTGGCAAGCTCCTCAATGCCTACCGATTTCAGTGCCGCAAGGGCTTTTTCTTTCTTGTCACTGACTTTCTTTTTGGAAAAATTCAGCGGTATCATCACGTTTTCCAGTGCCGTGAAATCCTCAACCAGTGCAAAATCCTGCATAACCATCCCGATTTTCTCGTTTCTGATTTTTGCATACTGACTTTCGGAAAGGTCTTTCACAAGCACATCATCAATGTAGTATTCGCCCTCCTGATAGTTGTCAATGCAGGCTAAAATATGCAGAAGCGTTGATTTTCCTGCACCCGATTTTCCGATAATCGCAATAAGCTCACCGTCCCGAATTTCTGCCGAAACACCGTGGAGAGCCTTGAATTCGTTGGCTTTCTTTGAATTATATATTTTTACTATGTTATTAAGTTTTACCATTACTATTCCTCCGATAATATTATTGCTTTTTTCAAAGCCTTTGGTGTGAGGATAATGCAGGAAATGATACAGGATACCAAGATATATACAGCACACACAATCAGGCAAATGGTGATCGGTTTCCAGCCCAATGTAATTACTGTTTTGCTGAACAATCCTGCCTTGTAGAAAATCAACGATCCTGCTATTGAAATTATCAAAGACACAATGCAAATCAGCCCATTGTAAATTACATTGATTGTAAGCAACTGTTTTCTTTTTGCACCACCCAAATACAGTATGGCTTCGTTTCTTATATTATTTTTGCAGTTAATCGCATTAACGCTCACTGACGCAATCAGTACAAGCAGGTATATTGCACACATTATTGGCATCAATGTGTACAACTCTCTATAAACAATGGTCTGACTGTTGTTGTTCAACTGAGAAAACTGTATCGCAAATGATAATACAGAAAGATTCTCGTTGATATATTTTCTGTTGTAAAGCTTTTCATCATCGGAAATATTCCGGTTGTACTTTATAAAAAGGGAGTCTGACATTACTGAATCCAAATCGGTTTTATTCCACTCCTTATCTGTAAAAAACAATACAGGTTCATTATATACAATGCTGTCCGCTGAATACCCAAGAGATTCGAGTTTCAAAGCAATCTCCTCGTTTGTAAAGCCTTTGTTTTTAAGCTGGTCATTCATACAGTTGAAATGTGTAGAAAGCATTAACTGATAGGATGGTTCATTTGATTCATATTCCGAGTTTGCTCCAAGGTATTTTTCATTATCACCAATTACACCGATTATTCTGACCTTCAACGTTCCATTTTCAGTTTCAAATTCAGCAATATCATTAACATTATAACCTTGATAATTTCGGGTAATTACAGCCTGCGGTATATCATCGGATTGCTTGGAATCAGTTATCCACGAACCTTTTTCTATTGTCGGGCGAAAAAGATTTGCAGAATAATCATCATATACAAGTGCATATGCGGTCTTAACCTCGTTAGTTTGTGTATCAACGCCTGTTTGCAGGGACGCAAAGTTTACAGACGAGATAAAATCAACATCTTTCAGCTGAGTTTTGATTTCATCTGTGTTTTCCAAAAGTCCGCCATTTTCATTATCTTTCAAAAAATATCCACCACAATACAATCCCTCGCCATTAAGCAGCGGTTTGACAGCCTCATATGAGGAAGCCTTTTCGTCTATTATCGATGTCATAATTATTCCGATAACAAAAACAGCAATCAGCTGGAGGCTTATTAAAACATTGATAAACGAGTGCTTTTTCAGGAAGATACCGATAACCCTGCCGTATAACTTAATTCTCATTTCAATCCCTCCTTAATTTTTTTGCCGAGATTATGATGAAGCAAAAACAGATTAAGAAGATACGATATTGCAGAGTAAATCAAAATTATTTCTGCGTAAACATATGGATTATATGCAGCTTTCATAAGCGGAAATTTAGCTGAAAGTACAGTAAGAATAAATTTATCATAGCACAAAGCTGAAATAATGCTTACAGGAAGCATAATAAGAATAATCTCATTTGCGGTTGATATGCTCAGATTTGAGGTTAACCCTCCGCAGATACGCATAATGGTCAGTTGTCTTGTTCTGCTGATAATGATGTAATTATACAGAATGGAAATGTTCAATGCCGAAAGAATGGCAATGATTACCGAAATCAGTACAACTGTTATGTAGTAGGAAGTGTTTGATGCCAAGTCGAATGCCGGTTCATAAAGAGTGATTTTATCTTTGAAAAATTCGCTGATATATGCGGTAAAATCATCATATTCAGATTTAGTGATTTTATTGTTGAGTGCAAGATAAACCCCGTCGTTCATAATTGTATCGTCGGGTACTGAGCTGAACGGAACATAGATACTGTAAAAAAAATAGCTGCTGTTAGCAGGGTTTATTGTGCCGATAACATCATAGCTCTGACCGAATGCTGTAACCGAATTTGTATATTCGGGTGCTGAAGTCGGCTGATTTACATTTCCGCTGCCCATTACAACAGCCTTTTTTTCTCCGTTTGAATATTGCTCCTGCGTGAAAAAACTGCCGTCCTTAATTACAAGGTCATCAATCATTGGCTGAAATACGTTATCGGAATATTCAAATTTTCCTTCAGAATACTGAAGATAGAATGCGACAGGTATTTCCTCATCAATTCCGCTTACCTGCGTGGACGAAAAACAGGTAATATATGAAACATCACCCATAAGCTTATTCGGCATATTCTTCACAAACTCACAAAAATTTTTTTTTGTAATAATGTCATTTATGGAAAAACCGACAGCATAGCTGTCAATTTCGCCGTCCTCAATATTTTTGCTGTACTGATAGTACAATCCAACACCGAAAAACAAAACCCCGAATGAAACAAACATAGAAATCACAAGTAGAACCAGCATACCGGTATGATTTTTCATCATATTTCTAAGATTTTTCAGCGTGTACATTCTTTCCTCCTTCAAACCCATTAAGGCAATGCATTATCTGATGTTATTCAGATAATGCATTGCCTTTGTAAAATGTTCAATTGATTTTTATTAAAATTTCTTTAATGCATATTTAATTCGGAGCAAAGCCCGATGTAAGCGTAGCTTTTCATCGGCTGCGACGAAGCAAGCTTGCCGCAGGAGCTTTAGCTCCTCAGGGTTATATATTAGTAATCAGACTGAATATCCTTAAAAACTCTATTATCTTTCATGACTAGAGTTCTGGCAGAATACTTATAACTAGTATTACGGTTATGGGTTGTTGTTGCTTTCAAAAGCTGACCTTTGGACAGCGTACCATTTTTCCATCCAGAAGGAGTATAAGAACCGATTTTTGCTGCAGAAGTCTTGTAATAAAGGGTTGACTGTACAGAGTAATTTGTTTTTGTAGTTGAAAGATTCGTTACCGTTCCCACTGAATCTGTCTCGCTTGGAGTATAAGACGTATATGCAAGTATAATTCGATAACTATCCTCATATGATGCTTGATACGCACTAGCACCTATAGCACTCATAGAAGCCATTATCATAACAGCAGCACCCATAGCCGCAATTTTCTTCTTAAGTTTCATATTGAAAACCTACTTGAAATTTTTTATTGCTTTCATCATAAGACAAACGCAATACTCCCGACCTAAAGTCTGTATTCT
>NZ_LARF01000065.1:0-4823 GCF_000980385.1 Ruminococcus sp. N15.MGS-57 | reverse complement strand
CTTCGTGTGTATCAAAGTGTACCATTGCGACCTTGCCATACTTTTCGCTGTAAGCTTTAAGTTCAGCATATGCAATAAGGTGATCGCCGCCCAAAACGATAGGCACTGCACCTGCGTCAAGTACCTTTCTGACCGATTCCCTGATAAGCTCCATTGTCTCCTCAACATAACCAAGCACAACGCCGATATCGCCCATATCCATGCCTTTTAGGTTAGCGACCTTATATGAGTTATCCTGTTCATATGACAATCTGCCTGCACCATAAGCATTTCTTATCGCTCTAGGGCCAAAACGACAGCCTGTCCTGTTTGTCACGCTGGTATCATAGGGCACGCCCAAAACAACAAAATCTTCACCATCGATATCCTGCTTATATGGAAGCCCGAAAAGCGTCTTGATATTATTTTCTCTGCGCTTTGCAATGTTGTTTCGTGTCTCTTCTGAAATAATTTTATCAAACATTTTCGATCATTCCTTTCTTAGCATATTCTTTGATGCCCGCCTTTTTGCAAGCCACACAGGTAATAAATTCTTTTACGATACGGCTGGCAAGAATTGAAGTTATTCCCCCTGCGTCATAGTTCGGTGCGACTTCAACAAGGTCAAAGCCAACAATATCAAGACCGATAAGCGCATGACGAATAAGTTCAAGAGCTTGTCTTGAAGTAAATCCACAGGAAACGGGAGTGCCTGTACCGGGAGCAAAAGCAGGATCAACAAAATCTATATCAAATGTGACCATGACCTTATTGTTTCCGACCTTTTCACGGATAAGCTCCGCCGTTTTCTCAATGCCCATATGATGTATATCAACAGCATAGATATGCTCAAGGCCTGCATTATTCGCAAAATCAAAATCACTCTCTTCAAAAAGTCCGCCTCTCATACCTACCTGTATAGATGTTTTCGGGTCAATGCAGTCATATTCGATCGCTCTTCTGAAAGGGTTAGAGTGGTCGTGATGTTCTTTATCAGTATCGCTGCCCCATGTATCTGTATGCGAATCAAAGTGTATTATCGAAACAGGCCCGTAAACATCCTTATAAGCCAGCAGTTCAGGAAAAGTGATAGAATGATCACCGCCCAGAACAATTGGAATTGTACCTGTTTCCAAAATAGCTTTCATTTCCTGTGGTATCGAACCAAGATAAGCTTTCTCAGCGTTCCACATATCAAGATCTCCATAATCAACGCCCTTTACATATTTACTCGTATCAATGCCGACAGCCTCGTTCACGCTGTCTGTGGGAAATGCTCTGCGAATCCCATCAGGACCAAACCTCGTTCCCGGACGATATGTTGTTCGGATATCAAATGGAATACCTATAATAGTGTAATCCGCCCCAGATGTGTCAGTTGAACTTTTCAAACCGCCATATGTAAGCTGCACCTTTTTATCAGTATTTATTGCGTTCATAGAATCACTTTCCTTTCTTAATTTGTTGATTTCATTTTACGCTATACAGTTACAGTAAAGTCAATGCTCATTTGTAAAGAAAAAATTAATTCTATGGCAACAGATTATCTTAAAGCGTTCTTTATTTTCTGCAAACTAAACGTCTAAAGCACATATCATATTATTAATGGCAAAAAAACACCCCGTATCATAAGACACGGGGTGAAATTTATGTTATCTATTCAGATATCCTAAACTTTGCAAGAATTACTTCTTCTGTGCAATAGCAGCCTGAGCAGCAGCAAGTCTAGCAATTGGAACTCTGAATGGTGAGCAAGATACATAGTCAAGACCGATCTTGTTGCAGAACTCAACAGATGTTGGGTCGCCGCCGTGCTCACCGCAGATACCGCAGTGGAGCTTTGGATTAACTGGCTTACCAAGTTCAAGAGCCATTTCCATAAGCTTGCCTACGCCGTTCTGGTCGAGCTTAGCAAATGGATCGTTCTCGTAGATCTTTGCATCATAGTAAGCATTGAGGAACTTACCAGCGTCATCTCTTGAGAAACCGAATGTCATCTGTGTAAGGTCGTTTGTACCGAAGCAGAAGAAGTCAGCTTCCTTAGCAATCTCGTCAGCTGTAAGAGCAGCTCTTGGGATCTCGATCATTGTACCAACCTCGTACTCAAGGTCAGAACCAGCAGCCTTGATCTCAGCGTCAGCAGTCTCAACAACGAACTTCTTAACATACTTAAGCTCCTTGATATCATTTACCAGTGGGATCATGATCTCAGGCTTAACTGTCCAGTCTGGGTGATTCTTCTTAACGTTGATTGCAGCCTTGATAACAGCCTTTGTCTGCATCTTAGCGATCTCAGGATATGTTACTGCAAGACGGCAGCCACGGTGACCCATCATTGGGTTGAACTCGTGGAGTGATGCGATGATAGCCTTGATAGTCTCAACAGGCTTGTTCTGTGCCTTAGCAAGAGCCTCGATATCAGCCTCTTCTGTTGGTACGAACTCGTGAAGTGGTGGATCAAGGAATCTGATAGTAACAGGGTTACCCTCAAGTGCCTCATAAAGAGCCTCGAAGTCAGCCTGCTGCATTGGCTCGATCTTAGCAAGAGCAGCTTCTCTCTCTTCAACTGTGTCTGAGCAGATCATCTCTCTGAATGCAGCGATTCTCTCAGGATCAAAGAACATGTGCTCTGTACGGCAAAGACCGATACCCTCAGCACCCAGCTCTCTTGCCTTCTTAGCGTCAGCAGGAGTATCTGCGTTTGTTCTAACCTTCATTGTTCTGAACTTGTCAGCCCAGCCCATGATTCTGCCGAACTCGCCAGCGATCGTAGCGTCAACAGTTGGAATGATACCATCATAGATGTTACCTGTTGAACCGTCGATTGAAATATAGTCACCCTCGTGGAACTCCTTGCCTGCGAGTGTGAACTTCTTGTTAGCCTCGTCCATAACGATATCTGAGCAGCCAGATACGCAGCATGTACCCATACCACGAGCAACAACGGCAGCGTGTGATGTCATACCGCCTCTAACTGTAAGGATACCCTGTGAAGCCTTCATACCTGTGATGTCCTCAGGTGATGTCTCAAGTCTTACGAGAACGACCTTCTCGCCTCTCTCGTTCCAAGCCTCAGCGTCATCAGCTGTGAATACGATCTTACCACAAGCAGCTCCTGGAGAAGCGCCAAGACCCTTGCCCATAGGAGTAGCAGCCTTGAGTGCCTTTGCGTCGAACTGTGGGTGAAGAAGTGTATCGAGGTTTCTTGGGTCGATCATTGCAACAGCCTCTTCCTCAGTTCTCATGCCCTCATCAACGAGGTCACAAGCGATCTTAAGGGCAGCCTGTGCAGTTCTCTTACCATTTCTTGTCTGAAGCATATAAAGCTTACCGTGCTCAACAGTGAACTCCATATCCTGCATATCTCTGTAGTGATCTTCAAGTGTCTTACAAACCTTGTTGAACTCAGCGAATGCCTCTGGGAACTTCTGCTCCATTTCAGAGATGTGCATTGGTGTACGAACACCAGCAACAACGTCCTCGCCCTGTGCGTTTGTAAGGAACTCACCGAACAGACCCTTAGCACCTGTAGCCGGGTCTCTTGTGAATGCAACACCAGTACCGCAGTCATCACCCATGTTACCGAATGCCATGGACTGAACGTTTACTGCTGTACCCCATGAATAAGGGATATCGTTATCTCTTCTGTATACGTTAGCTCTTGGGTTATCCCATGAACGGAATACAGCCTTGATAGCGCCCATGAGCTGCTCCTTAGGATCAGTTGGGAAGTCAGAACCGATCTTAGACTTGTACTCAGCCTTGAACTGGTTAGCCAGTTCCTTAAGATCCTCAGCGTTCAGCTCAACGTCCTGCTTAACGCCCTTCTTAGCCTTCATCTCGTCGATAAGCTCCTCAAAATACTTCTTACCAACTTCCATAACTACGTCAGAATACATCTGAATGAATCTTCTGTAGCAGTCCCAAGCCCATCTTGGGTTATTAGACTGAGCAGCGATAGTCTCAACAACTTCTTCGTTAAGGCCGAGGTTAAGGATTGTATCCATCATACCAGGCATTGATGCTCTAGCACCTGAACGTACAGAAACGAGGAGTGGGTTCTCCTTGTCACCGAACTTCTTGCCTGTGATCTCTTCCATCTTTACAATGTACTCGTTGATCTCTGCCATGATCTCAGGATTGATCTCACGGTTGTCCTCATAATACTGAGTACAAGCTTCCGTTGTGATCGTAAAGCCCTGAGGAACAGGGAGACCGATATTTGTCATCTCAGCAAGGTTAGCACCCTTACCGCCGAGAAGCTCTCTCATGTTGGCATTACCCTCAGAGAAAAGATAACAATACTTCTTTGCCATTGGTTTTTTACCTCCAAAAATTTTTTGAATTCCGAAGCGTGCGGACACAATTATCCCGTCGCCCACGGTTACATATATATTATAACAGATTTAAAGCCAAATTACCATAGGTTTTTCTCACTTTTATACATAAAATCTTATACAATATTTGCTCTCTTTTTATGTGCAATATGACAGTTTTTAAATATCAACACAAAAAAAGCCCCGCTGAAAAACAGCAGGGCTGAAATGTCTATTTTGTCGGTGGAAGCAGCTGCCTCTGCAGAAAATACCTACTTATGTCCGATACCGCAGACAAACGGCAATATATGACATGCCGTACATTTATAATGCGCTGAACGGGGTGCGCCACGCTTATTTCTAAGCCACCTATATCATACCATATCCGCAAGCATTTGTCAATAGCAAAAATGCAAAATAAAAAGCCCTGCTGATGTAGTGCTACAATAGATATTGGACAAAATTAAGAAAAAAGAAACCTGCTAAGAAAAATCAATAGGCAAAATGAACAAAGTTGAGAAAAGAAGC
>NZ_LARF01000006.1:0-74638 GCF_000980385.1 Ruminococcus sp. N15.MGS-57 | reverse complement strand
CTAGTTTTTTCATAACCCTGTAAAGACTTTCAAGACAGCGTGTATACCCTTGTTTCCTGAGACGATGCCATAGTTCGGGAAGCTCAAGTGTCGGGTTCCGTTTGTGATACCTTTTGATAAGATCTATTTCTTCCTTGGTATGCTCATTGGGATGATGATGCGGTCGGCGTGATTTAACTGCAAGGGACTCCACACTTCCGTCCCAGCGTTTCAGCCAGAAATATATATATGAACGTGATTTATTGTATTTTCTGCTCGCTCGGCTCACTCCATATTTCTTTGCGTAATTCATTAAGGATTGACGAAACTTCATATCTTGTGTTATACTATTCATGAGAGATAGGCTTCCTTTCTGATTTGTATTTGTGTGGTAACTTTATTTTATCAGATTTTTGCCTATCTCTCTTTTCTTTTTTCTTAATTTTGTCCAATATCTATTGTAGCACTACACAATATCAAAAAGAAATTTATCTCACCCCCTTGTAATTTGTTTTGAAATTTGATATAATAAATCTATATGAGTATTTGACGGCTTTTGCCGCCTTTGGATAAAGGATCGAGGCTTTTATGGACGATAATAAAAAATTCGGCGACGTTTCTCAGGAGGATATTGACAAGGCTAAAAAAGCCGCCCCTGACGACCTAAAGGAAAAACAGCCCGTGAATGTTATGGACGAGGTCTTTGAATGGGCTGAATCTTTTGTGTTCGCTATGTTTATGGTGATCCTGATATTTACTTTTTTCTTCAGGATAGTTCTTGTTCAGGGACCTTCTATGCGTGAGACCTTGCAGGATCAGGACAGACTTATAATCACTCACATAAATTATACACCGCAAAAGGGCGATATCGTTGTTATCAACAGCGAAAAGCTCGGCAAGACTATCATCAAGCGTGTTATCGGCACCGGTGGAGATAAGGTTGTCGTTGATTATAATAACAACACTGTTACCGTCAACGGTAAGGTCATTTCAAATGACAATATCAGGGAAGCTATGTATAACACTAATCTCTTTGATGAGAAATATGAAGTGGAAGAAAATGTTTTTGAGTATGACGTGCCTGAGGGCAAGCTGTTCGTCATGGGTGATAACAGAAATAATTCCACAGACAGCAGAAGGATAGGCTTTATCGACCCGTCTGACGTGCTTGGTAAGGCAGTTTTAAGGCTTTATCCATTTGACAGCTTTGGTAAGGTAAGTTGAAAAAGCAGGGTAAAAGAGCTGTTGATAATCTGTTCGACTTTCTTGAGATCATAGTCATGGCAATGTTCGTGGTCGTGCTTGTTTTTACTTTTGTGTTTAGAACAGTGAATGTACAAGGACAGTCAATGCAGGACACTCTTTTTGAAAATGATTCTCTTGTTATATCAAAACTGCTTTATACGCCAAAGCAGGGGGATATAGTTGTGGTCAACTCGTCTGTTCTTGACAATAGGATAATCAAACGTATCATTGCCGTAGAAGGGCAAAAGGTCGAGATAGACAACAAGTCGGCTATAGTCAAGGTCAACGGAGCAGTGCTTGATGAGAGCTATATTAAGTGTGACGGCAGCTTTGATGACGAGTATTTTGATGAAAGATACTATAATAAAGAAAGTGAAGTTTATGAATATGAAGTGCCTGCGGGATGTTGCTTTGTAATGGGCGACAACCGAAATCATTCCACAGACAGCCGTGTAATAGGATATGTGCCTTATGACGAGATAGTTGGCAGAGTTCTGTTTCGATTTGCGGCAGGCAATGATGAGGGCATTGGTAAGGTAGATTGAGTTAGAGTAAGGAGGAAGATATGAGCGAAGTATCTCACGTTCAGTGGTTTCCTGGACATATGGCAAAAACGCGCCGCATAATGGCGTCAAACCTAAAGCTTGTGGACGCAGTGGTGGAAATAACTGACGCTCGTATCCCGTTTTCAAGCAGAAACCCCGAAATGAAGCGTATCGTAGGCTCAAAGCCAAGGCTTGTGCTTCTCAACAAGGCTGATTCAGCCGATCCGGAAGTAACAGCAATGTGGCTCGACTATTATGCAAAACAGGGAATCACAGCACTTGCTACAGATTGTAGGAGTGGCAAAAACGTAAGCAAGTTTTATGGAAAGCTCAAAGAGCTTTTAAAGGACGATATTGAGAAATGGAATGCCAAGGGTATGTCTGGCAGACCTATAAGAATAATGATAGTCGGTATACCAAACGTTGGCAAGTCGTCATTTATAAACAGACTTGCAGGGTCAAGGCTTGCAAAAGTTGAGGACAGACCCGGTGTTACAAGAGGTAAACAGTGGGTGAAGCTTGATGAGGGCTTTGAACTTTTGGATATGCCAGGTGTGCTGTGGCCTAAGTTTGAGGATAAGCTTGTTGGCGAAAGGCTCGCATTTACAGGTGCAGTCAAGGACGATATCATGGACATGGAATATCTTGCCTGTCGTCTGCTTGAGTTTTTGAAAGAGAACTATCCTGAGCTTATCGAGAAACGTTATGGCATCAGAACAGATGATATAGAGCCTGCTGACGAGGAAACTATCGGCTGTGTGGTAGGCTTTGAGCTTCTTGAAAGAATAGGCAGAAAGCGTGGCTTTTTAGTTTCTGGCGGAGAGATAAATACCGAAAGGGCAGCCATTACAGTTATGGACGAGTTCAGAAATGGTACTCTCGGCAGACTTACTCTTGAAAAGCCAAAGGGGTATTGATATGACGCTCAGCGAGTTTGACAACGAGATAAGAAAAGATTATAACGTGGTGTGCGGCTGCGATGAAGCTGGCAGAGGTCCTCTTGCAGGAGATGTGTTTGCAGCGGCTGTGATATTTGATAAGGACACTGTTATAGAGGGGATAAACGACAGCAAAAAGCTTACAGCGAAAAAGCGTGAGGAGCTTTTTGATGAGATAATGGAAAAAGCAGTTGACTTTTCTATACAGACCGCAACCGTGGAAGAGATAGAGGATATAAATATACTTAACGCCGCAATGCTTGCAATGAAAAGAGCGGTGGAGGATATGGACACAAAGCCTGACGTCTGCCTTATAGACGGGAACAAGACCCCTGAGGGGCTTGAATGTCCAGCCATAGCGGTGGTAAAGGGAGATGCTAAAAGTCAGGCAGTGGCGGCGGCTTCAATTCTTGCAAAGGTCGCAAGGGACAGGTATATGGAGCAAATGGCTGAACAATATCCTGAGTATCGGTTTGAGAAGCATAAGGGCTATGGCACAAAGCTCCACTATCAGATGATAGACCAGTATGGACCATGCGGAATACATAGAATGAGTTTTCTCAAAAAGTATTATGCAAAGAAAAATGGGCATTGACCATACCCAGCGCCGAAAGGCGGGCAATATCGGGGAGGACGCAGTTTGCGGCTTTCTTGTAAGACACGGGTATGAGATAATAAAGAGGAATTTTACCGTCAGAGGCGGTGAAATAGATATAATCGCAGAGAAAGCGGATATCATAGCCTTCGTGGAGGTCAAAACTAGGGAGCATGGCTCTCTTACTTCCGCTGAAGAGGCTGTCGATCCGGTCAAGCAGCGGCATATCGTTCAGACAGCACAGGCTTTTTGTAAGGGGATTTTAGAGCCTGTGTGCTGTCGGTTCGATGTTGCGGCGGTGGAGTTGGAGAACGGCAGAGTCAAAAAGCTGAGATATTATGTGAACGCTTTTGATGCAAGTGTGAAATAAAGACCATGGGTCGGATATGCCGAACGAACTGTGTCTGTAGGGGCGAACATTGTTCGCCCGTGACGTGGAATGTTAGACGTTATCTGAACAAATGGTCTGTAAATAGCCGACACCTGTCGGACATCTAAAACAAGAAGGGTTGTTGTTTATGTTTTACAAAAGTACAAGAAACAGCGAAGTAAAGGTTTCGTCTGCACAGGCGATAGCACAGGGCATTTCTGAGGACGGCGGTCTTTTCGTTCCGTCTGAGATACCTGCCATAACACTTGATGATATCAAGGCTCTTGGCGAAAAAAGCTACGCTGAGAGAGCATTTTTCGTTTTCTCAAAGTACCTCACAGATTTCACAGAGGCTGAGATACGCTACTGTGTAGAGGGTGCTTACAACACAAAGAATTTCGACACCGACAATATAGCTGAGCTTGCTCACCTTTTTGACGGCACTTATATGCTTGAACTGTGGCATGGTCCAACTTGTGCATTTAAGGATATGGCTCTCCAGATACTTCCATATCTGCTCACAACTTCTATCAAGAAGCTTGGCGTTGACAAGAAGGTAGTTATCCTCGTTGCTACATCAGGCGACACTGGCAAGGCTGCTCTCGAGGGCTTCAAGGACGTTGAGGGTACAGAGATACTCGTGTTCTATCCAGAGGACGGCGTTTCAGCTATGCAGAAAAAGCAAATGACAACTCAGGAGGGCGGCAACGTCGGCGTTTGCGCTATCAAGGGCAACTTTGACGACGCTCAGACAGGCGTTAAGACTATCTTCACAAGCAAGGAAACTGCCGACAAGCTTGCTGAGAACGGCATGATGTTCTCCTCTGCAAACTCTATCAACTGGGGCAGACTTGCACCACAGATAATCTATTATGTATCTACATACGCTCAGCTTGTTGCTGACGGCGAGATCGAGCTTGGCGACAAGATAAATATAGTTGTTCCAACAGGCAACTTCGGTAATATCCTTGCAGGCTACTATGCAAAGCATATGGGCGTCCCTGTTAATAAGCTTATCTGCGCTTCAAACGCAAATAACGTCCTCACAGACTTTATAAAGACAGGTATTTATGACAGAAATCGTCCGTTCCATACAACTATCTCTCCTTCTATGGATATCCTTATCTCTTCAAACCTTGAAAGACTTCTTTATCACCTCAGCGGTTCTGATGACGCTCAGATAAGAGAGTGGTTCGGTAGCCTTTCCAAGACTGGCAGATATGAGGTAACAGACGAAGTGAAGAAGGCTATCGCTGACGAGTTCTATGCAGGCTGCTGCGACGATGAGCAGACAAAGGCTTGCATTAAGGAGATCTATGACGAGTATTCTTACACTTGCGACACTCACACAGCCGTTGCAGTGAAGGTGTACAAGGACTATGCGGCTGCTACAGGCGACAAGACAAAGACTGTTATCGCTTCAACAGCAAGCCCATATAAGTTCTCAGGCTCAGTTCTTGCAGCTATCGGTAAGGATACAAACGCTGACGAGTTCGGTCTTGTTGACGAGCTTGCCGAGGTTTCAAAGATACCTGTTCCTGCTTCACTTGCTGCACTTAAGGATAAGGAAGTAAGATTCACAAAGGTGATCGACAAGGCTGATATGAAGGACTACATCTACTCAGCTCTGGGTATTTGATATGTACCCGTCCGACTATTGTCGGGCGGAGGTCAGCGCACAGCGTATGTCCACTGACCATGGCGAGGGAAATTAGCCTCTTGCCTTGAATGTCTTGCACTCTGTTTCGTCACAGCAGTTAGGGTCGGTGCAGGTACAGCCTACATTGATCTTGCCTGCGGTACATTCGCAGTTGTTGCTGTTGTAAACGCAGTTGTCTACGTTGCAGTGGATACCGTAAATTCTATCCTTCTCCATTTGTACATCGCTCCTTCTGCAGCTTTTTGCTGCAAAAGTAGTATGTGCATGAGTGGTCGGGATAATACATGAAGTTTCTGGAATGGAGGAAAAACCGTGAGCCTATTTGCCATTGCCGACTTGCATTTGTCGCTGGGTACAGATAAACCAATGGATATATTCGGTGGCTGGTCTGATTATGTGACAAAGCTTGAAACAAACTGGCAGAACAAAGTTCGTCCTGAGGACACTGTGGTGATACCGGGTGATATCTCGTGGGGAATGAATTTTGAGCAGTCGAAAAAAGACTTCGAGTTCATAAATAAGCTCAACGGCAGAAAAATAATATCCAAGGGCAATCACGATTATTGGTGGAACACCAAGAACAAAATGGATAAATTTTTCGCAGAAAACGGTTTTGATACCATAAATATCCTGCATAATAATCATTACAGCTATGATGGCTACGGCATATGCGGAACGAGAGGCTGGATAAGCGACAATGGTGAACCTGCGGATCAGAAGGTTCTGGCAAGGGAAGCAGGCAGACTTGCACTCTCTATCGAGTCTGCGCAAAAGGCAGGCTTAGAGCCTGTGGTGTTTTTGCATTATCCGCCGCTTTTCGGCAATAGCTGCAATTATGATATGCTTGAAGTGCTTCATAAATACGGCATAAAAAAGTGTTTTTACGGACACCTTCACGGAAGAGCCCACGCTTATGCAATAAACGGCACTCGTGACGGAGTAGAATATCGGCTTATAGCTAGTGATTTCTTGCATTTTGACCCATTGGACATAACGAAAATTGTGCAAAGTGACAATTTATAAAAAAATGCTGGAAATGACAATATATTTGTGCTATAATGTATAAGATACATTTATATAATGGAGGAATAATAAATGAGTTTAAAAGCTACAAACAATGTTGAAACCAATAAGTACGAGCTTGAGATCGAGATCTCTGCTGAGGATTTTGAGGCTGCAATAGAGAAAGCTTATCTTAAAGCAAGAAAGAATATCGCTATGCCTGGCTTCCGTAAGGGTAAGGCTCCTAGAAAGCTTATCGAAAAGGAATATGGCGAGCAGGTATTTTTTGAGGACGCTGTAAATCTTCTGTACGCTCCTGTTGTAAACGGCGCAGTTGAAGAGTCCGGTCTGGAACTTGTTACTCGCCCAGAGGTAGAGGTAACTGAGATCAGCAAGGAAAACGGCGTAAAGCTCAAGGCAACTTGCATCACAAAGCCTGAGGTTGAAGTTAAGGACTATAAGGGTATAGAAGTTGAAAAAGTTGTCAATCCTGTAACTGATGAGGATATCAACAAGCAGCTTGACGCTCTCAGAGAGAAGAATGTAACTGTTGAGACAGTTGACGACAGAGCAGCTGAGAACGGCGATGACGTTGTTATCGACTTCGAGGGCTTCAAGGACGATGTTGCTTTCGAGGGCGGTAAGGCAGAGGATTTCACACTGTCACTTGGAAGCGGTCAGTTCATTCCTGGCTTTGAGGATCAGATCGTTGGTCACAACGCTGGTGAGGATTTCGACATCAACGTAACATTCCCTGATGAGTATCAGGTAAAGGAACTTGCAGGCGCACCTGCTGTATTCAAGATCAAGCTCAAGAGCATATCAAAGAAGGTTATGCCTGAGCTGGACGATGATATGGTAAAGGATTCAACAGAGTTCGATACAGTTGACGAATACAAGGCTGACGTTAAGAAGAAGCTTGAGGAAGCTAACGAGAAACACGCTGATTCTGAGGTAGAGGCTAAGATATTCGATAAGGTCATCGAGAACATGACAGCTGAGATCCCACAGGTTATGTTTGACAACAGAGTAAACGAGATGATAAGCGAGCTGGAGCAGAGACTTGCACCACAGGGCATCTCACTTGATCTCTATATGCAGTATACAGGTCAGACTATCGACACTGTAAAGAAGGCATATGCTGAGCAGGCTGAGAAGCAGGTCAAGCTCAGACTTGCACTTGAAAAGATCGCAAAGCTTGAGAATATCGAGGTAACTGAGGACGAGCTTAAGGCTGAGTTTGATAAGCTTGCTGAGGCTTACAAGCTTGACGTTGACCAGATCAAGCAGTTTATCCATGATGACGACCTTAAGAAGGATATTGCAGTTGGCAAGGCTGTTGACCTTATCAAGGACGCAGCAGTTATAAAGTAAGATAATTTATGCTTTCGCCCGCATGACCTTATGCGGGCGAAAATAGATTAAGGAGGCAATTTTATGGCATTGGTACCTTATGTAGTGGAACAGACAAGCAGAGGCGAGAGAAGCTATGACATTTATTCCCGCCTGCTCAATGACAGAATAATCATGCTCTGCGACCAGATAGACGACGCAGTTGCAAGCGTAGTAGTGGCACAGCTGCTTTATCTTGAGGGACAGGATCCTGAAAAGGATATCGACCTTTATATAAACAGCCCTGGAGGAGTAATCACTGCCGGCATGGCTATCTATGATACTATCCAGTATATCAAGTGTGACGTGTCAACTATATGCATGGGTATGGCTGCTTCAATGGGTTCATTCCTGCTTTCAAGCGGCACAAAGGGTAAGAGATTTGCTCTGCCAAACAGTGAGATACTCATTCATCAGCCTCTTATCGCAGGCGGCGGAATTTCTGGTCAGTGTACAGATATCAAGATACATTCTGACCACATGGTAAAGACCAGAGAGAAGCTCAACAGGATACTTGCCCAGAACACAGGCAAGCCTATCGAGCAGATCAACATCGACACTGAGCGTGACAATTATATGACAGCTCAGGAGGCTCTTGAATACGGTCTTATCGACAAGGTAATAACTAACAGATAGGTTCGGTGAAATAAATGGCTAATGATACAATAAGAAAATGCTCGTTCTGCGGCAAGCCTGAGGACAAGGTTAGAACACTTTTTTCAGCAGGCACGAGCCACATTTGTGACGAGTGTGTACTTTATTGCTATAATGTTCTGGCTGAGCAGGAGGGACTTCCTACAACGAAGCAGCGTGGCAAGGGTAAAAATTCAGCTGACAGCGGCATAACCCTTAAGAAGCCTGCGGAGATAAAGGCAGTTCTTGACGAGTATGTTATCGGGCAGGAGGAAGCAAAGATAGCTCTTTCTGTTGCGGTATACAATCATTACAAGAGAATTTTGTCACTTAATGACGATGATGACGTAGAGATACAGAAAAGTAACGTTTTGCTTCTTGGACCAACAGGAACAGGAAAGACTTTGCTTGCACAGACTTTGGCAAGGCTTCTGAACGTGCCTTTTGCTATTGCTGACGCTACTACGCTCACAGAGGCAGGCTATGTAGGCGACGATGTTGAAAACGTGCTTACAAGGCTTATTCAGGCGGCAGATTATAATGTTGAAGCGGCTCAGAACGGTATTATTTATATCGACGAGATAGATAAGATATCAAGAAAATCGGAGAACGTTTCTATCACAAGAGATGTAAGCGGTGAGGGCGTACAGCAGGCGCTTCTTAAGATAGTAGAGGGCTGTGTGTCCAATGTGCCTCCACAGGGTGGCAGAAAGCACCCACATCAGGAGTTTATACAGATAGATACGAAGAATATTTTGTTTATCTGTGGCGGAGCTTTTGAGGGACTTGACAGTGTTATCAAGAAGCGTACAGAGTCATCATCACTTGGTTTTGGCGGAAAGGTCAAGAGCAAGGAGGATGATAACAATGTGATGAAGAGGGTAGTACCACACGATCTTGTTAAGTTCGGTATCGTACCAGAGCTTGTGGGCAGACTCCCTGTTATCACGGTTCTTGACGAGCTTGACGAGGATGCACTTTGCAGGATCTTGACAGAGCCAAAGAACTCGCTTATCAAGCAATACACGAAGCTTTTCAAGCTTGACAACATCGATTTTGAGATCACAGAGGACGCAAAGCGAGAGATAGCCAAGAGGACTATTGAAGAAAAGACAGGAGCAAGAGGACTTAGGGCGATAGTTGAGAAGATACTCACAAAGCTCATGTTTGAAGCACCATCTGATGATGAGATAGTTGGCATAAAGATAACGGCTGAATGTGTTCGTGGCGAAGCAGAGCCTGAGATAACTCGTGCGGTAAGCTCGGCCAGAAAAAAATAATAGTACAAATCTTTGTACAGATAAATGAGAGGTGGAGTATTCTGCCTCTTTTTTTGTTGCATTTCTGCGTTATCCGCACATTATTTATTTGTTTAACAAACCATGTAGGGGCTGGCGCCCTCGACAGCCCGCTTTTTGGACGTTACATCTTGTGATTTGTTACACAAACTTTGAGAAAATACACAAATTGTGGTAGGGACGAGCATTGTTCGCCCGTTTCGGTCGCTTGCATAAATTTGTCACAATCAAAAAAATTCGACACTTCGATATCGGGACGTCGGGGGCGCCGTCCCCTACATTTTGTTGTTTACGATACGAGTTCATGAAGCTAACGGGCGACACTCCCCACTTTGACCGCTTTTTCCCTTGAATTATGCGGAAATATGTGCTATACTAAAGAAAATACACTATAGGGGGAATCCATATGAATGAACTTATCCAACAGTTTATTACAGATGAAGTCACTGCTCTCACTTACTCCGACCTTTGGAACTTCGTCAACTCCAACTCCATTTGCCGTGGTACTTTCGAGGGCAATAATCACATTATCATGAAAATCTCCTCTAATCAATTCATTATTTATCGCATTTGCCTTGGTATGGAAAACACCAAATATCAGGAAGCTGTTCTTGTTGCAAAAACCTACCTGCTTAAAAAGATAAATAGCATGGCTTATCAGCTTCATTTAGAGGATATTCAGAACATTTTAGACTAATTGCTTTTTAAGGAGATCATAAAATGAGTGTGCCTTTGGCTGAACGAATTAGACCCAAAACCCTTGATGATATTGTGGGACAGACCCACCTGTTAGGCGAAAATAAACCTCTCAGGCGTATTATCGAAAGCGGTAAAATACCGAATATGATTTTTTATGGTCCGTCAGGTGTTGGCAAAACTACGGTCGCAAGAATGATAGCAAATAATGCTAATATGACTATGCATAAGCTTAACGGCACAAGTGCTTCTATTGCTGATATCAAGCAGATAGTTGCTGAAACTGAGACACTCAGCGGCATTAATGGTATCTTGCTTTATCTTGACGAGATACAGTATCTTAACAAAAAACAACAGCAATCGCTTCTTGAATACATTGAAAACGGCAAGATAACTCTTATCGCTTCTACCACTGAAAATCCGTATTTTTATGTGTACAATGCTATAATTAGCCGTTCAACTGTGTTTGAGTTCAAGCCGCTGACTTCGGAGGAGATCTTGCCTGCAATAAAGCGTGCTTTTCAGCTTATGGCTGATGAGTTGGGGCTGAAACTGCGTCTTGAAAATGGTGTGTTGGAGCATATCGCAAGGGGCTGTGGCGGTGATGTGAGAAAGTCAATAAATACAGTGGAGCTTTGCATACTTTCGGCAGATAATGACGGTGAAAAGCTCACCGTGAACCTTGACAATGTGAAGCTTCTTACTCAGCGCAGCAATATGCGCTATGACCGTGCAGGCGATGAGCATTATGATATTCTGTCGGCTTTGCAGAAGTCCATAAGAGGTTCTGACGAGAACGCCGCACTTCATTATGCCGCACGGCTTATGGAAGCTGGGGATATCATTTCTCTGTGCAGACGGCTACTTGTTATCGCAAGTGAGGATATAGGACTTGCGTATCCTATGGCGGCAGTAGTGACGAAATCCTGCGTTGATTCGGCATTGCAGTTGGGACTGCCTGAAGCGAGGATACCATTGGCGGAAGCTGTGGTTCTTCTTGCCACTGCTCCAAAATCAAATTCTGCTGAATCAGCAATAGACGCAGCTTTAGCAGATGTGAGAAATGGTGATTTTGGAGATTATCCACGGCATTTGCAGAATAAACATTTTGACGGCGAGGGCGCAAAAGTGAAAGGACAGCACTATCTTTATCCCCATGATTTTCCAAATCATTGGGTAAAACAGCAGTATCTGCCTGATAAGCTTGTGGGGAGGACTTATTATCAGTATGGTGAGAATAAGACGGAGCAAATGGCGAAAGCGTATTGGGAGAAGATAAAGAAGTGAGAAAAGGAAAAAACGTAAAGAGTGCAGTGGCTTTGCGGCAGTAAAACATATTCTCCACAAAAAAATTAATCGCCGCAGGCGATACCTTAATTCCTCACTCCTCATTCCTCATTCCTCACATTCCCCACTATAAAAAATTTTCGTTGACATCAAAAGAAAAATACGCTATAATAAAACAGAACGGAATGTCCGTAAAATTTTATGATGGGAGTAATTTCGATGAAAATAATGGATACTATCGGCTTTGTTGAAAATGTCGATAAAGAAGTCGGCGAAGCAATGGAAGCCGAGCTGGCAAGACAGAGAAGAAATCTTGAGCTTATCGCAAGCGAAAATATCGTTTCACCTGCCGTTATGGCTGCAATGGGTTCTGTGCTTACTAATAAGTATGCTGAGGGATATTCTGGCAAGAGATATTATGGCGGCTGTCAGTGCGTTGACGTTGTGGAGGATATCGCTGTTGAAAGAGCCTGCAAGCTTTTCGGCGCTAAGTATGCTAACGTTCAGCCACATTCTGGCGCTCAGGCTAACACTGCTGTTTATTTTGCTCTTCTTAAGCCAGGCGACACTGTTATGGGTATGAGCCTTGACGCTGGCGGACACCTTACACACGGCTCACCTGTAAACCTTTCAGGTAAGTATTTTAATTTTGTTCCTTACGGCGTAAATGACGAGGGCTATATCGACTACGAGGCTCTTTACAAGCAGGCTAACAAGTGCAGACCTAGACTTATTGTTGCAGGTGCAAGTGCTTATCCAAGAGCTATCGATTTTGAGAAGCTTTCTGAGATAGCAAAGGCTGTTGGTGCATATCTTATGGTAGATATGGCGCATATTGCAGGACTTGTTGCCGCAGGCTGCCATCAGTCACCAGTACCATATGCTGACATTGTTACAACAACAACACATAAAACTCTGAGAGGACCAAGAGGAGGACTTATCCTCACAAACAACGAGTATATAGCTAAGAAGATAAATTCTGCTATTTTCCCAGGCACACAGGGCGGCCCTCTTATGCACGTTATCGCAGCAAAGGCAGTTTGCTTTGGCGAGGCTCTCAAGCCTGAGTTCAAGGCATACGGTGAGCAGATCGTAAAGAATGCACAGGCTCTTGCAAAGGGACTTCTTGACAGAGGATTCAATCTCGTATCAGGTGGCACAGACAATCATCTTATGCTTGTTGACCTCAGACCTTTCCACATCACAGGTAAAGAGTTTGAGAAGAAGCTTGACGAGGTTTATATCACTGTAAACAAAAATGCTATCCCTAACGACCCTGAAAAGCCATTTGTAACCAGCGGTGTAAGAGTTGGTACAGCGGCAGTTACCACAAGGGGACTTGTTGAGGAGGACATGGACGTTATTGCAGAGTGTATGTATCTCACAGCAACAGACTTTGAGAATAAGGCTGATGAGATCAGAGAAAAGGTAAACGCTATCTGCAAGAAATATCCACTTTACGAATAATTGTACGGATTTATATACTGTTGATACACAAAGGGAGCGGCTTAGGTCGCTCCCTTTTTCTCAATAATATATGAATAAATCTCTCTTTTGGTTGATTTTTAACAGAGATCGTGTTATAATAATCTTTTAGAGTATAATTAAAAGGTGGGATATACTTTGCCAATTAAAATACCAAATGACCTTCCTGCGTTCCAAACGTTGGAAAATGAGAATATATTCGTTATTCCCGATGACAGAGCCGCTCATCAAGACATTCGTGCCTTGAAGATCGCTATTGTCAATCTCATGCCTGACAAAATTGCGACAGAAACGCAGCTTCTGCGTCTTTTGAGCAACACACCTCTTCATGTTGACATCGACCTTATTCAGATGAGCAGTCATATGTCAAAAAACACCTCTTTGGAGCATATGCTCGCTTTCTACAAGAACTTTGACGAGGTGTGTGATAATCGTTATGATGGTCTTATAATCACTGGTGCGCCTGTTGAGCAAATGGAGTATGAAGACGTTGATTACTGGGACGAGCTTTGCAGAGTTTTTGAATGGTCAAAGACCAATGTTTTCTCAACTATCCACATATGTTGGGGCGCTCAGGCTGGACTTTATTACCATTATGGCGTTCCCAAATATCCTTTGAAAGAGAAGATGTTTGGCAATTTCAAGCACCATATCGACTATCCCGAAAGCATTATTCTCAAAGGTTTTGGAGATGTTTTCCATTGTCCGCACTCACGCCATACTGAGGTGCGTCGTGAAGACATCGAAAAGGTGGACGACCTTATAGTGGTGGCAGTGTCAAACGAGGCGGGTGTGCATCTTGTTTCAGATAAGACACAAAGACAGTTTTTCCTGTTCGGCCACTGGGAATATGATCGTGAGACCCTTGCAAAAGAGTATTTCAGAGATAAGGAAAAGGGGTTGCCTATACAGATACCATATAGCTATTTTCCTGACGATGATCCAGAAAACAAGCCTATTTTCAATTGGAGCTGTTCGGCTAATCTGCTTTATTCAAACTGGCTCAACTACTGCATTTATCAGAAAACGCCATATGATCTTAATGAGCTTGAGCCACTGGGGACTGCACAATGAAGAACGGCAGACATATAGCTGAGTTTTACGGTGTTGGAGTAATGCTCGCAATAGTGGGTGGCTATCTTGACGCTTATACCTACATCAGTCGTGACCACGTTTTTGCAAATGCACAGACAGGTAACATGGTGTTGTTGGCTATCAATATCAAAGAGGGAAGCTGGCTGAAGGTCTTTCTTTATCTGATGCCTATACTGTCCTTTATGCTTGGCGTGCTGATAGTGGAAGCTGTGAAGCTGAAATTCAATGAACACCCGAGGATACATTGGCATAGGATCATAATCGGTGTGGAGCTTGTGGTGCTGACTATTGTGGGATTTATCCCTGCCGGTACGCTTAACACATTGGCGAATATCCTAGTTTCCTTTACCTGTGCAATGCAGGTGGAGGGTTTTAGGAAAATGGACGGAAAGCCTTTCGCTACCACGATGTGTACTGGCAATCTTAGAAGCGGTACGGATAACCTGTTTCAGTATTTGAAAACTAAGGATAAGCTAAAGCTTAGTAATGCAATGCAGTATTATGGCATAATCCTTTGCTTTATAGGTGGAGCGGCAGTGGGTGCATTTGTCACAGAATTGCTTGAAACTAAAGCGGTGTTTGTTGCTTTGACAGGTCTTGTTATCGCACTCTGCATTTTAAGAAGCGACGACGATAAATTAGCAGAAGGTAAGTGACGATCACCGAGCAAAGCCTTGTCAGGGTTTGAGGCATAGACTGAATATGCGTAAGCCGAAAATCAAAAAAACAAAGCAAAGCAGTGCTTGAGAAAAATCTAAGCACTGCTTTTTCTATTTCATTTTGCAAAACCACCTTTCAAAGCATAAAGTGAATTGGTGGCAAAACAAAGTAATATGGATATCCAAATAATAATTGCAAAAAATATAACGTCACAAAAGCGAAAATGATGTTATCTGACTGCTTTTGATTGAATGTTGTTAAAATGCACAAACATCTTATTCATAATTTAAAAAACGGCCAAAAATAATGCTGTGTGAATGATTTTGAGCGGAATTGCTTGACTTTTGCTGTACAATATGTTACTTTAATATCAGAAACAATCAATATCGTTCAATTGACGTCAAAAAACATTTTTGGAATTTGAAAAGGTGATAAAATGCTTACAGAGGAAAGGTACTCTATTATATTAGAGAGAGTCAAGCAGAATAAAAGTGTGAAGCTTTTGGAGTTGTGCGAGCTTTTAAAAGCTTCTGAATCAACGATACGCCGTGACTTGACGGTGCTTGATGAAAGGGGTCTTTTGAAAAAAGTTCATGGTGGTGCTATATCTGCCGAGGAACATTCTTTCAATCCGGAGGAACAGGACGTTGAGTCAAAGTCAAAGCTTTTTACCGATGAAAAGCTTGCAATTGCGAGGTTTTCAGCCTCTCTTGTGGATGACGGTGATTTCATTTTTATCGACGCCGGAACGACTACAGGCTATATGATAGACTTTCTGCCAGATAAGAAAATTACCTTTGTGACTAACGCTTTCGTTCATGCCAAAAAGCTTGCTCAGCGTGGCTTTAAGGTCTATATGCCGGCAGGGGAGATAAAGCTCACAACGGAGGCTATCGTTGGTGCTGAATGTGTCAGCAGTCTGCAAAGCTACAATTTCACCAAAAGCTTTCTTGGAGCAAACGGAATTTCGTTGTCAGGCGGTATAACAACACCGGACAGAAACGAGGCAAGAGTGAAGTCTACCGTGGTGTTAAACAGTCAGACTGTTTATATTCTTGCAGATCACTCTAAATTCGATCAGATATCTGCGGTCACTTTCGCTCAGCTTGGACGTGTGAAGATAATCACCGACAAGCTTCAAGACAAAAAATATCTTACAAAAGCAAATATCAAGGAGGTAATGTAAAATGGTATATACTGTAACATTCAATCCTGCTATCGACTATGTTGTTCATACAGGGGAGATGAAGCTTGGGTCTACCAACCGCTCAGATAGGGAAGAGATGTATTTCGGTGGCAAGGGTATAAATGTGTCTGTAGTTCTTAGAGAGCTGGACATTCAGTCAAAGGCACTTGGCTTCACTGCAGGCTTCACAGGTGAAGCTATCGAGAACGGATTAGCGGAAATGGGAATTGATACAGATTTTGTTCATCTCAAAAACGGTAATTCCCGTATAAATGTGAAAATAAAATCTGCTGAGGAAACAGAACTGAATGGTCAGGGCCCTGATATAGATGATGAGGCTGTGAATAAGCTTTTTGCAAAGCTTGATAAGCTTCAGGACGGAGATACGCTTATACTCGCAGGAAGCATACCTGCCTCGCTGCCTTCAGATATCTATGAGAAGATACTCGAAAGGCTCGCGCACAAGAATATCAGAACAGTAGTGGACGCAACAAAAGACCTGCTTCTCAATGTGCTTAAATATAAACCTTTCCTTATCAAGCCTAACAACCACGAGCTTGGCGAGATGTTCGGAGTGACACTCACTAATGATGAGGAGATAGAAAAATACGCACGTAAGCTTAAAGAAATGGGTGCTGTGAACGTGCTTATCTCAATGGCAGGGGACGGCGCAATGCTTATTGACGAAAACGGTGAAATGCATCGCTGTGGAGTATGTAATGGTAAGGTGAAAAATTCCGTTGGTGCAGGCGATTCAATGGTGGCAGGCTTTACCGCTGGTATATTGCAGGGCGATTATGAATATGCTCTTAAACTTGGTACAGCCGCTGGCGGTGCGACTGCTTTTTCTGATGGGCTTGCTCAAAAAGAAAAGATCGCAGAGCTTCTTGAAACGCTCTGAAAAAATATAGGGACGCGGAGCAATGGCAGTTTCAGGTGCAACTTTTGCTGCTCCTGGCGAAATGTTCCATCAGGCTTTCTTGGCGCATTGCTTGCAGGTTTCCTTAGGAAAGTTACAGAATAGTCTTTACAAATATAAGAAAATATAATATAATAATGTTAACAATCATAAATAAATTAAGTTTCAGAAAAGGAGAGATCTATTATGGTATCAAAGGTCGTAAAAGTAGTAAATGCAGAAGGACTTCATATGCGTCCGGCAGGTATCATTGCAAAGGCTGCTAAGGAGCATCCTGAGTGCGAGATCATGATGAAAGCAAACGGCAAGGACATCAAGGCTAAGGCTGTTATGCAGATAATGGCAGCAGGTATCAAGAATGACACTGAGGTAGAGATAATCGTAACAGGCGAAAATGAGCAGGCTGTGCTTGACGAGTTTGTTAAAATGTTTGAGGACGGTTTCGGCGAATGATTCCTTATATCTTCCAAAAAAATTCAGACAAGACCGTAGCGTAAACTGCGGTCTTTCTGAGCAATATGACGTTGTAAAAAATCTAAAAGAGAGAAATACATATGGACAAAAAATATCTTTTACTACTTGCACAAAAATTTCCTACTATAGACAGTGCCGCCAGCGAGATAGTAAATCTATCTGCAATACGCAGTATGCCAAAGGGTACAGAATACTTTTTCAGCGATATCCACGGAGAGTATGAAGCCTTTTTGCATATGCTAAAAAGCGCATCGGGCATGATAAAAAACAAGATAGACCTGACCTTAGGAAAAGCAGTTTCCTCGGCAGAGCGTGAAGCCCTTGCCTATCTTATCTATTATCCCGATAAGCAGCTAAAGCGTTTGCGTGATAAAAACGGGCTTTCAGACGAGTGGCGCAGACTTACTATCTATCGTCTGATACTTGTTTGCGAGGCGGTGTCGGCAAAGTATACACGTTCGAGAGTGCGAAAGAGCATACCAAAGGATATGGTCTATATACTTGACGAGCTGCTTAATGTCACTGATGATGTGGTAAAGGAATATTACTATGATGAGATAATCACCACAATTCTTGACACTGGAATCGCAGACCGCTTTATAAAGTCCCTTTGTGAGCTTATACAATCTCTTGCTATCGACAAGCTGCATATTATCGGAGATATATATGACCGTGGTCCAAGAGCAGATATTATTATGGACGAGCTTATGAAAATGCACGATGTCGATATACAGTGGGGCAACCATGACATTTCGTGGATGGGTGCGGCTTCAGGTAATCTCGCTCTTATTGCAAATGTTATCCGTATATCCATGCGATACAATAACTTTGACGTTCTCGAGGACGGCTATGGATTAAATCTTCGTGCGCTGGCGGTCTTTGCAGGAGAAACATATAAAAACGATGAGTGCGCAATTTTCATGCCACAGACACTTGATGATAATATCTATGACCCTGTTGATGCAAAGCTTGTGGCAAAAATGCACAAGGCTATCACAGTTATACAGCTAAAGCTAGAGGGTCAGCTTATCAGGCGCCACCCTGAATGGAAACTATCTCACCGTGACCTTTTCAGCATGGTGGACTTCGCGAATGGCACTATAACAATAGACGGGCAAACTCATAAGCTTCTTGACGGCAATTTTCCTACAGTTGATTCTGCCGATCCTCTTGCGCTCACCGAAGGCGAAAATGAGCTTATGACGATTCTTGCAAACTCGTTTATGCACAGCGACAGGCTCAACACACATATGCGTTTTTTATATTCAAAAGGCTCAATGTATAAGACCATAAACGGCAATTTGCTTTTCCACGGCTGTATCCCTCTTGATGAAAATGGAAAGCTTCTGAGCTTAAGTATAGCAGGAGAGCAGTATTCGGGTAAGGCAATGCTAGATAAGCTTGACGAAATAGCCAACAAGGCGTATTTCTTACAGCCTTGTGAGGAGAAAAGCAACTGCGCAGACCATTTGTGGTATCTGTGGAGCGGCGCACGTTCGCCTCTTTATGGCAAGGACAAAATGGCGTTTTTTGAGCGATATTTCCTTGAAGATAAAAAGCTTCACAAGGAAAATTATAATGCCTATTATCACTTCTCAGAGAAGCCTGAGATATGCGGAAAGATACTTGAAATGTTTGGGCTTGACCCACAGCGTGGTCATATCATAAACGGTCATGTACCTGTGAAGATAAAAAATGGCGAAAGCCCTGTCAAGGCAGACGGCAGGCTGTTCGTTATTGACGGTGGTATCTCAAAGGCTTATCAAAAAGCCACCGGTATCGCAGGCTACACTCTTATTTATGATTCCCACAGCCTTAATCTTGCGGAGCATAAGCCGTTTATTGCAGGAGAGAGTGAGCATACTCCTGAGATACATATGGTGGAAAGACTTGACCGTCGGGCAAACATTTCAGATACAGACAAAGGAAGGGAACTGCTTTTGCAGATAAACGATCTCCGTGACCTGTTGGACGCTTATCGCTCTGGAGATATCAAAGAAGGCTATAAGGTATTTTAGATGTTCTGAAAGGAGCTTAACATATGAAAAAGGGAGAACTGAACTGAGCTGTTATCGGCTGTGGCGTTATCGCAAACGAAATGACAAAGCTTAGGAAAGAATGGGGACTTAAATGCCCAAATGAGCTATGGTGATATCCTCTTAATGATTCTAACAAGTCAAAAGGCACTGGCTTCAATTGGAAGCCAATGCCTTTTTTTATCTCTTGTTTTGCTGTGAAAACAAGTACAAATTATAGTACAAATAAATTACAAGTACAAAAATATGTACGTTTATCACACGAATTCAGAGCATATATTTTTGTAACATTCATTGGTGGAATAGACCCATTTTGTGAGCCTGCCGCTGGTGATGAAATAGTTTATCTTTGAGGGAAAAACGCTGTTTTCAAATACGTCTACGATAATGAGCTTTACTTTCATTTTTTCGGGGATAAGAGCTTTTATGTAAACACTTGCTGCCTGCCCCACACGCACATTTTCTCTTGGTTCTGCAAGCCCTGCAAGGTTCGGAGCAAGCTCTATAAAAATACCGTATGGTTCAATGGAGCGTACTATCCCGCCTACAGTTTCTCCTGTGGAGAACAATGCTGCATTTTCTTCCCATGTTCCTAAAAGTTCCTTGTGAGAAAGGCATATCCTGTCCTCGTCACAGCTTTTTACCACAGCATATATGTCCTGACCGTTGAAAAATCTGTCGTTGGGATGGGTGATGCGTGAGACGGATATGGCGTCTATTGGTATAAGTGATGGAAGACCACAGCCTATGTCAACAAAGCATCCGAAAGGCTCAAGGTGTGTTACCTTTGCCGGTATAACGTCCCCTGATGTGAGTGTACTTATATATCGTTCAATGCACTCTTCTTGTGCAAGACGTCTTGACAACCTGCATATGACCTCGCCCTTTTCGTGAACAATATCTGTCACCTTGAAGCATACCGTTTTGTTTACCCTAGAAAGTAACGCTATGTCTTTTGTTTTGCCTTCTTGTATTCCGATCGCTCCCTCTGATCTTGGGATTATTCCTTTGCCAAAGGGAAGCTCTACTATTATGTTGTGTTCGCTGTCACAAAGCACAGCATGACCCTCCAGTATCAACCCCTGAGCCATTGCCTCAGCCATTGTTCGTTCGCTTTGAAGATAATATCGGTTTTCAGGGCTATTGAAGATCTTGCCCTCAGGTAAATATTTTTTCATTATTTTGCCTCTTTCCCCACAGATTTTTTTAAAACAGCAGGATCTCTGTGGTTGATCCATTGATTTTGTTCATATTCTGCACATATTTTCTTTGTGATAATTGTGCGTGAACTCTTGCTGATACAGTAAATTAATATTCAATGTGCTGAAATATTAGTACAATTTTTATATTCTTTGCTTCAAATTATAAACAAAAATCAAAAAAACTATAAAAAAGCTTGACAAATGCAATTGTGCGTGTTACAATAGTGTAGTAATTTGTAATCAGTTTGTAACTTTCTTAACCGTTATCGTTACAGATTGATACATAATTTTAATCGACCGTAATAAAATTAAATAGCGGCACAGACATGACCGCCGCTAATTAAAAGAAAGGGTGTGAATTGGCAATGCAGCGTGTATGCGTTGTAAAGCCGTATTATTAATGGATCATTCAGCAAGTTTTATTTCAGCAAAGAATAAGTCACTGAAAGTTATAGTGATGTTCATTGCAGCACTTATGACATTTTTGGTAATGACAGAGGGATTTAGTGCCGATGCTGCTGCGGCAAAGCTTTCGACTCCTAAGATGACAGCTCAGATAAACTATGGAAGTGAGTTCACTCATCCGTATAACAAGCAGACAAACACTATCAAGGTGCATTGGAGCAAGGTAAAAGGTGCTTCAAAATATGAGCTATACATCAAGGGTGGCAAATATAAGAGCTGGAAGAAATACAAGACAGTCAAGAACACGAACTGCACTGTTACAGGTCTTCAGAGAACGACTTCATATCAGTTCAGAGTTAAGGCTGTAAATGGCTCTGCCGCTTCTGCTTACTCAAAGACACAGACAATAAAGACAGCAAGAATGGACTTCAATAAGGCAGGCTGGGAAGCAATGTGCCGTATAGTTTATCATGAGGTTGGTAAGATGTCAGGTTCAGAGTGGGATAAGCCTATCGTTTATGTTGCAGATTGTGTTGCAAACCAGTATGTTGCCGCAAAGTACACAAAGAATGCAATGTGGAGATCCTACTATGCAAGATATAACAATGTTCAGGATATTATTTATAGGAGCGGTGGATTTATGTCATCTGCACAGCTTTCAAGGGACGGAGCAAATTATTCAAACGTTTCCAGAAGAGTAAAGCAGGCTGTTTTTGGTGCAGTATATGGCAAAACTCACCTTAACGGTATTGCTAATGACTATAATGTTTACTTCTGGTGCAACAGAAGCTACAAGACAAACAGCAGTAAGATAGCCTACTCATTTAAAATTCCTTGGGGTTATTTCAATGTTTGGAGAACCTATTGGGGATAATTGTAATACTATTATAGAATTATGTGAAAGAAGAGCAGAACAAAGCGTCTGCTCTTTTTTCATTGACAAGAATGTAGCGGTGTGGTAAAATAAAGTTGATAAAAGCAGGGAGGGATCAGAATGCTTGTGGGTGCGGTCGGCTATAATTATCGCCATAGAAAAGATTTTATTATGGATTGCCCTCAAGGGGTGGGTAGTCCTCTTATATTGCTCATAAAAGAACCGTCGGTGTTCGTCATAAATGGAATCGAGCATAGGGCAGAGAAAAATTCTTTTATCCTGCTTTCACCGGATACCCCTGTGAAATACCATGCCGCAGAAGAGTTTTATACCGATGATTGGCTTTATTTCAATTATGAGAAGGGCGATAAGGAAAAATTTGAAAGTCTTGATGTTCCTAAAGATGCACTGGTATACCTTGGAAATATCGATGAGCTTAGTCAGATAATACGCTCGGTAGCATATGAGTATCAGCTCATGAAAGAGGGACATGAGGAAGTAACACGGTACTATATGGAGATCTTTTTGTTAAAGCTTGCAAGACAGCTAAAATGTACAGACAAGAAGTCTTGTATTATTACTGACAGGAACAGCCGCTTTATGCAGCTCAGAGCATACATATATGCAATGCCTGAGGATATTGCAGACGTAGGTAGCATGGCATGGGATATGGGTATAAGCAGGTCAAGTTTTCAGCATATGTATAAGAAAATGTTTGGAGTGAGCGTCATGACAGACGTTATAAGCGCACGAATGGAAAGAGCCAGTCAGCTTCTTGCAACGACAAATCTCAGCGTAAGGGAAGTGGCTGAGAGGTGCGGTTATACTAATGAATATGGTTTTATGAAGCGGTTTAAAATGCACTTTGGAAAAACTCCAACGGAGTTTCGGAGTATGCTCTGACAACGGTGGATAAACTTTAGACGGCATAACAAAAGAGGTCAAGGAATGTGTCCCTGACCTCTTTTATGTTATTTTATTCTTCAACAAATACAGCGGCCGAGCCTTTAATAATGAGCTTTCCGTTTTCAAGGCTTGCGCCATGACCTACTGTATAAATTATCTTGCCATTGACGTTTTTGATCTCTGTCGTTTCGTCTTTTGGATTTATGACCGCCAGTATGCTCTGTCCCTCGCCCTTACGTCTGTATACCAGAGGATATCCGCTTGACAAAAACTCTATCTCCCCCCTGCTTTGCAGAGCAGGATTTTTCTGCCTGAAGCTTATAAGCCCTTTGACTTCGCTTCTAAGTGAGGTGCTGTCCTTGGATTGGCTTTCAGCGTCAGGTCTGTCTTTACTGCTGTCCAGCGGTACATAGAGCATTTCAGCCTTAGCTGATGAGAAGCCTGCATTAAGCCCCTTGTTCCACTGCATAGGCGAACGTGAGCCGGTTCTGCCATAGCCACCCTCAACTGATGTCAGATTCTCCACATATCTCATGCCTATTTCGTCACCATAGTAGATAAACGGTGCGCCCGGCATTGTGAGCAGGAAAGCAAATGCAACACGCATTTCGTCTGTATCAAGGGTTCTTGCAAGTCTGTCCATATCATGGTTGCCTGACGGGATACAGATAAGACCCTTGCCGTCTGTCTTGGCATAATTGGTTTTGTATGCTTCAACAAATTCTTTAGCCGTACCCTTGCCACGCTTTGAGAAATAAGGCTCTTCACAGCGGAAAAGGTCATTATAATGTGACGGACCAAAGTGCAACAGAAAGTCCATATGGAAGCCACCAATTATTGACTTGTCAGGTTCTCCCCACTCTGATACCATAGCGGCATATGGGAACTCCTTATCAAGAAATTCTCTTACGTTTTGCCAAAGTGCGATAGTGCCTTTGCCGTTCTCGTCATTCTTTACAAGAGAGCCTGCCATATCCACTCTGAAACCGTCTGCACCGGCACTAAGCCAAAAACGCATTATATCCTTGAGTGCTTCAAGTGTGGCTCTCGGACCCTCGTCATTCATAGACTGCTGCCACTTTTTATCAGGATCAGGCTTATAATAGCCGTAGTTAAGTGCAGGCTGATGTGAGAAGAAATTCACGGCACATGAGCCGTCCCTGTCGGAGATACCACGGATACTAGCCATGCCGTCAGGCTCTACCCATATGCTGTCTGTCCACACATAGCGGTCTGTGAACTCGTTTCTCTCGGCTTTCATTGATTCCTTAAACCACTTGTGAGTAACGGCAGTATGACCAGGTACAAGGTCGAGGAGGACGTGCATACCACGCTTATGAGCCTCGTTAAAAAGCTCCACCAGGTCCTCGTTAGTGCCATAACGTGGAGCGACTGTGTAATAGTCCTCAACGTCATAGCCTGCGTCGCCAAAAGGTGATTTGAAGCATGGGTTTATCCAAATAGCGTTACACCCCAGCTCGCAGATATAGTCAAGCTTTTCTGTAATACCCTTGATATCACCGATACCGTCTGAGTTTGTGTCATTGAACGATTGTGGATAGATCTCGTAGAAAACTGCGTTGTCAAGCCACTGTGGCTGCTTTGTCATGATAATTCCTCCTGAATATTGTCAGAATATATTTATTAGTCTTCCATGCCCTTCATGTATTCCACGAACTGCTTTGCAACTCTCGGTGAACGTCCTGCTCTCGAAAGCGCATAAGCCTCAGCCTTTTGAAGCACCTCATCAATAGGAGTTTTAAGCTCGTATTGCTTTGCAAGTTTCTCAACTACATCAAGGTAAATCTTCTTGTCAGGCTTCTGATATGTGACAGTAAGTCCAAAACGGTCTGACAGTGAAAGAAGCTCCTGCATAGTGTCTTTGAAGTGTATCTCGTCACCCTCTCGTGAGGAGAACGTCTCGTGTACAAGATGTCTTCTGTTTGAGGTAGCATAAATGCAGAGATTGTCCGCAGTTGATGAAACGCTTCCCTCGAGGATAGCTTTCAGTGCCGCAAAATCATCATCGTCCTCTGTGAATGAAAGGTCGTCTATGAAGATAATGAACTTCAATGGATTTTTGCTTACCGTTTCTACAATGGCTGGTATCTCATGGAGCTGCTTCTTTTTAAGCTCGATAAGTCTGAGACCCTTGCAGGCATATTCGTTTGCTATGGCCTTGACAGTTGAGGACTTGCCTGTACCGCAGTCACCATAAAGCAGAACGTTGTTGGCAGGCTTGCCTTTCAAAAGCGCAAGAGTGTTGTTTATAACCTCCTGACGCTCACGTTCATAATTGTGCAGGTCGGAAAGCTTTATGTCATCAGGATATTCAACCGGAACTATCTTTCCGTCTTTGATAACAAATACATGATACTGAGAATAGATGCCGTAACCGTACTGACCGATAGCGTGTATACGGTCGGCATATATCTGTGAGAAGTCAAGTTTCTGCGTTGCGTATCTCGGCAGAAAGCCGTCATAGTCTATCTTTGAGATTATCTCGTCACTTGGTATCTGTGAAAGCTCCTCGATAACGGCAAGCTCGTTTGCAAGACATTCCTCCAAAAGCGCACCTGTCTCCTTGCCTTCTCCTTTTTTTAGCATAAAAAGGTTTTCATTTTCAAGAACCAGTTTGAGCATATATTCTGTAAGATTATCCGAATATGCAAAAAGCTCAGCCACAAAATCTGAGTATTTTTCTATAGCCATGTCGCTGTCAGATTCGCATACAGCAAGTGTTTCAAGTAGCTTTTCAAAGACAGGAACTTCATGTAAGCTCTTGAATATTACTAATGTGTGTGCCTGGCGGCAGAGTGCCTTAAAATCGTGCATTATGAACACTTCTTTCTTCATATTTTATATTTATTCTTTATTATACAACATATCATTACTTTTCGTCAACATCTACATTGCACGATTTTAACAAAAAACATTACCGCTTTTTGTAGCTTAAAGCAAAATATTTTTGCCCGTTATGATTTACTTTTGTTTTGAAAAATGCTATAATACTATAATAGACCATTATAGAAATAAAAGGAGAAATGGATATGACGGACAAAAACGTATCTATCATGAATATCGGCAGTATGGGTTATCTTCCACAAGTATTCAAAAAGATAGAGAATGAAAAAAAGCTTAGCATTGTTTATTTGGGTGGCTCGATAACAATGGGCTGTAATGCTACAAAAACTGAGTTAAGATATGTTGACCGCAGTGCAAAATGGTGGCAGACGAATTTTCCTGACGCTGAGATAAGCTACTTCAATGCTGGTATTGGTGCAACTACCTCGCAGTTTGGGGTGGCAAGAGTGCAGGAACACGTCCTTGACAAACAGCCAGACCTTGTTTTCGTTGAGTTTTCGGTAAACGACAGCAGTTCGCCCCTATTTATGGAAACGTACGAGAGCCTTGTAAGACGTCTGCTGAAAGCTGAGAGCGTCAAGGCAGTTGTGCTTATAAACAATCTTTTTTACGATACAGGCACAAATGCACAGGGTATACATAACGCTATCGGTCTGCACTATGACCTGCCTATCGTCAGTGTAAGAAACTACATTTTCCCTGAGATACAGCTTGGCAACGTTTGTCTTGCAGACTACACAGCGGATATGCTCCACCCTACAGACCTAGGTCACAAGATGATAGCTGATCTTATCTGCAATCTGCTTGATACAGAATATTCATACTATAAGAAGCTCGGTGCAGAGAAAAAGCCTTCACTTCCTGAGCCATTTACAGCAAGCAGATATGAGGACGCACAGCGCTTTCAGAACTATAGTTGTTCGCCCGTTATGGAGGGCTTTGAGCCTGATACTCATGCGGCAGAGCAGTGGAGCGACCCATTCAAGGGTGGTTGGATAGCTCACAAGCAGGGAAGTTGTATTAAATTCAACGTGAGTGGAAGTATTATAATGCTGCAATACAGAAAGACTATCAACAAGCCTGCGCCTGTTGCATATGCTGTCATAGACGGTGACAGGCAAAACAAAGTTCTTCTTGACGCCAACTTTGACGAGGATTGGGGAGACCTTTGCTGTCTTGAGGAGATATACAGCGGAGCAAAGGGAGAACACACTGTTGAGATAGTTATTGACACAGAGGGTAAAGAAAATAGCGATTTTATGCTTATTTCTGTCATTACAGCAAACAAATAGAAACGTAAATAAGTGAAAAATTTTACTCGAATCTATTGACTTTATGACATAACGATTGTATAATAAATATATATTATTAAATTAGGAGGCATTCTCTAATGAACGATTTTTTCAAAATTGCTGACAAGTACCTCAAGCCGGTAACTACTGGTGCAGGTGTTGTTCTGGGTCTTGCAGTTACATATGCAGCAGGAAGCTATCTTTCAGGTATGAGCAAGCTGTATGGCGGTTTCTACACATTCATGTATGTACTGTTCTGGATAGCATTTGTTCTTCTTGTTATCTGCGGTATCTACACACTTTTTAAGAAGTATGCAGGTTCTGTTCCACAGCAGAACGCTCCACAGCAGACGTATGCACAGCCACAGGCTCAGGCCGCACCACAGGGTGAAAAGTTCTGCCCAACTTGCGGAGGTAAAGTTCCGGCTGGAAATCAGTTCTGCCCTAACTGCGGCAACAAGATAAACTAATCTTAAAGTTTTGCAGATAAAACGCCCTTGATTTTCAGGGGCGTTTTTTTGTTAGAAAACGCATAAAAGTATGCCAAATGGGGAATAAATATGTGCAGTTTGGAAAAAGTGAAAAAATTCTCGAAAACCCCTTGACAAATGGGTGGAAAATTGGTATAATAATTAAGTCGTTGCAGGACGATATGAGTTATTAGCTCAGTTGGCAGAGCATTTGACTTTTAATCAAAGGGTCCGGGGTTCGAATCCCCGATAGCTCACCACTAGGGAAATATCCTTAGTCAAGATCACGCCTTACTTTGTTAGGGCGTGATTTTTTTATGTCTGTTATATGTGATGATAAAATGGACAAGCAAGTGGTGATGAGCGAGCGACCTCAGATTGCCCCTACACTGCATTTATACAACAAAAAAAGCAGCCCCTGTGGACTGCTTTTTCTGAGCTTTCGCTTGATCCTTATATGACAAAAAACTATCTGATTACGTTAAATGCGCCCATTTGTGGATAAACAGCGCTTTCGCCAAGTTCTTCCTCAATTCTGAGAAGCTGATTGTATTTTGCGACACGCTCACTTCTGCTTGGTGCGCCTGTCTTTATCTGGCAAGTGTTGAGAGCAACTGCAAGGTCAGCGATAGTTGTGTCTGCTGTTTCACCTGAACGGTGTGAAGAAATCGCAGTGTAGCCTGCCTTATGAGCCATTTTGATAGCCTCAAGTGTTTCAGAAACTGAGCCTATCTGATTGAGCTTGATAAGGATAGAGTTGCCGCAGCCAAGGCTGATGCCCTTTGCAAGTCTTTCTGTATTTGTTACGAACAGATCGTCGCCAACGAGCTGCACCTTGCCGCCAAGCTCCTTAGTGAGAAGCTGCCAGCCCTCCCAATCTTCTTCGTCGAGAGCGTCCTCGATAGAGATGATAGGGTATTTTTCAACGAGTTTCTTCCAGTGTTCGATAAGCTCAGCAGAAGTGAACTTTGTGCCAGCCTTTGGAAGAACGTACTCGCCCTTCTTTGAGCCTTTCCACTCGCTTGAAGCAGCGTCCATTGCTATCATGAAGTCCTTACCCGGCTCATAACCTGCATTCTTAACAGCTTCGAGTATATACTGGATAGCTTCCTCGTCGCTTGCAAGGTCAGGAGCAAAGCCGCCCTCGTCGCCTACAGAAGTAGCAAGTCCCTTTGATTTAAGCAGGGCAGCCAGAGCGTGGAAAACCTCAGCGCACCAGCGGAGTGCTTCCTTAAAGCTTGGAGCGCCAACAGGCATTATCATAAATTCCTGAACGTCAACAGTGTTTGCAGCATGAGCGCCACCGTTAAGAATGTTCATCATAGGAACAGGAAGTCTGTTTCCTGATATGCCACCGAGAAATCTGTATAGAGGAATATCCAGAGAGATAGAAGCCGCTCTTGCAGCAGCGATAGAAACAGCGAGGATAGCGTTAGCGCCAAGCTTTGACTTATCCTTAGTGCCGTCAGCCTTTATCATAGCCCTATCAACGGCATAGATGTCAGAAGCGTCAAGTCCGCAGACTGCGTCATTGATAGCAGTGTTGATGTTCTCAACTGCTTTTGTTACGCCCTTTCCGCCATATCTGCCCTTATCGCCGTCACGAAGCTCAAGGGCCTCAAACTCGCCTGTTGACGCACCGCTCGGTGCAGTGCCTCTGCCCACTGTTCCGTCTGCGAGATATACCTCAGCTTCAACAGTTGGGTTTCCTCTGGAATCCAGAATTTCACGTCCGATTACTTTTACGATCTCAAGATAGTTCATAATATAAGCTCCTTTTTAATATTATGCAGACTACCCGAACGCACCACCATTCGGGCTGATGACATTTCGCTCTTGTCATCATAGAGAAGTCTGCATGATTTATTCTCACGTGGTTAGTAGCTACTAACCACATTTATTTTACCACGTGCGAAGCCGTATGTCAATCTTAGTTAGGCATATCTAACACATTTCATAGGTATGCACAAAAGGTGTACTGCCTGCAGGCATGGCTATTGACTTTTTGAACAACAGATAAGCTTTGCGAAACTTTTCGTTTGTTATTATTGACAAGCTTTGTGAGAATATTCGTTTTGGGCGTGATCTTATTTATGCTGAAAACCGCACAAAGCATGGTAGGGTATAAAAAAAGCGGTGCAGAGATCGTTCTCCCACACCGCCTTGATCTATTTCTCACTTTTCACTTGACTCTGCCAGTGCATTCGCCATTCTCAGATCGCTGTCTGTGGTTATCTTGAAATTCATTGCGTCCCCGACAACAAGGTATATATCCTCATTGCAAGATGTAAAAACAGAACAAGTATCCGTCAGCTTTTTGTTTTGCTCCTCGCTAAGCGAATAATAATTCTTCCTCAGCTCCGAAAGTCTGAAAGTTTGCGGAGTTTGCGCCTGATAAAGCTCGCTTCTGTTAAGCGTTTCCCTGACCTTTTCGCCGTCAGATCTTATTATGGTATCAGCCGCAGGCATATAAGTTCCGCAGGCGGAATGTTTCGTCATTGCCTCGATATTGTCCTTTATTATCTTCTCCGTCACAAATGGTCTTACAGCGTCATGGGTGAGTATTATGTCCCCCTCATTCTCACCATGTTCAGCGACTATTGCCTCAGCTATGTTCATTACAGTGCCGTTTCTGTCAGCTCCGCCGTCTATGACTTTCACACGCTCTTTGTCTATCCCGAAGCGTTCAAAAAGCTCGTTAGTGTATTCGTGCCAGTCAGGTTTTATGCCCACATAAACCATATCTATCTCTTCCACTGCAAGAAACGCTCTCACTGTTCTGACGATAACAGGCACTCCGCCTATCTCTATAAACTGCTTTGGTATAACCGCACTTTTTACTCTGGAACCGCAGCCTCCTGCAACTATCCCTGCAAATATCATTTTATCTTCTCCTCATATAAAAAAAGTTCGGGACAGCCGTCCGCCCCGAACTTTATCGTTGTGTATTGAATTTACTTTATGCCGTATTTTTTCAGCAGAGCTTCGATCTTTGTGTGTGGGTCGATGACCTGTGAAATTGACTTGTCATGATTGAGTGACGCAATGAAGTAAGCAATGTACTTAGAGCAGTCTACCTCATAGAACCATGGGCTTGAAAGCAGCTCAGGTGTTCTGTATGTGAGGTTTGTGCCGAATACGCCGTCGATGATGCCGTCAGCATAAGCCTTGTTGAATGCTTCAAGACCATTTGTGAAAATTGGATAAGTAGCATAGCAGTAGATCTTGTTAGCTTTACGCTTTTTAAGCTCTACAGCGATATCCAGCATAGACTCGCCTGATGAGATGATATCGTCGGCAATGAAAACGTCCTTGCCGGCAACGTCATTACCCATATATTCGTGAGCAACGATAGGGTTTCTGCCGTCGATGATAGTTGAATAATCTCTTCTCTTGTAGAACATACCGAGGTTTACACCCAGAACAGAAGCATAGTACATATTTCTGTTGATAGCGCCCTCGTCAGGGGAGATTATCATGAAGTGATCCTTGTCAGGTCTGAAATCTGAAAGGTTTTTAAACATTGCCTTGAGAACCTGATAGGAAGGGATTATGTTGTCAAGACCCATGAGTGGAACAGCATTCTGTACTCTTGGGTCGTGAGCGTCAAAAGTAAGGATATTTGAAACGCCCATAGACTGAAGCTCCTGAAGAGCAACTGCACAGTCAAGAGATTCTCTGTAGTTTCTTCTGTGCTGTCTGCCACCGTAAAGGGAAGGCATGATGATGTTTATTCTGTGAGCCTTACCGCCTGCAGCCTGAATTATTCTTTTAAGATCCTGATAATGATCGTCAGGTGACATACTGTTTTCCCTGCCGAAATAGTTGTATGTGCAGCTATAGTTTCCTACGTCGCAGAGAATGAAAAGATCGTCGCCTCTGATAGATGACTTGATAAGACCCTTGCCGTCGCCGGAAGAAAATCTAGGACAAACAGCCTCAACAAGGAAAGTATCCTTAACAAATTCGTTTTCGTTAGCCCATTTTGTAAGATAACCGTCTACCTTCTTGCCAAGCTCGGAAGCGCCTGCCATAGCGATAAGACCAAGCGGTGCAACTCTTGAGTCATTGTCGAACAATACATTGTCAGCATTACCCATTATTATCATATCCTCCAATACTAATTGTTGTCTGACCTCAGGTCAGTACGAAACATACCAATATACATATATTATACTTTATAAATCCCGATTTTACAATAGTTTTTTCGCAAATAATAAATTTTTCTCACTTTTCACAAAAAACACCCTCTCACTGCGGCACATTTAGACACAAAAATCAAGTAAACGTTTCCTAACCGCACGACAGGTAAACTTTTTTTGCATATATAAAAAAGTCCTTGCGTTTTTGGATAAAATGATATATAATAAAATAGAATAGGTATGTGTGCAGTATATTGCACACAACTGACAGAATTATTAAAGGAGTTAATGACATGACAAAAGCACAAAAATATTTCATGGAAATAAAGGATAAGAGAGTAGCGTTCATAGGAACGGGCGTAAGCCATCTGGAGCTTATAAAGCTTTTTCTTTCAAAGGGCATAAGATGCGTTGTCTGCGACAAAAAGACAGAGGACGAATTTGACGAGCTTATTTATGAGGAGCTTTCCGCAAAGGGCTGTGAGTTCTCATTGGGCGAGCATTATCTTGATATCATCTTTAACTGCGATATAGTTTTCAGAACACCCGGTATGTACTACAATGATGAAACTATCACAAAGGCAAGAAAAGCAGGAGTAGCCATTACATCAGAAATGGAAACTTTCTTTGACCTCTGCCCATGCAAGATATACGGCGTAACAGGCTCAGACGGAAAGACTACTACAACCACACTTATCAGCGAAATGCTCAAAGCCGAGGGCAAACGTGTCCATATCGGTGGAAATATCGGCAAGGCTCTTCTGCCTATAGTTGAAACAATGTCAGACAGCGACGTTGCAGTAGTTGAGCTTTCAAGCTTCCAGCTTATCTCAATGAGACAGTCGCCAAACGTTGCCGCAATCACAAACATCACTCCAAACCACCTGAACGTTCACGGAACAATGGAGGAGTATATCGGTGCAAAGGCTAACCTTATCGCTCATCAGAACGGATACTCAAGAACTGTCCTCAATGAGGATAACGAGGAAACAATAAAGCTTGCAGACCTCGTAAGAGGAAAGCTTGTCACATTCTCTCTAAAGCATCCTGTTCAGACAGGCGCATATCTTAATGACGACGGTATGCTTTGCTACACGGAAAAGGGCAGAACTACAGAGATAGTGCACAAGGACGATATAAGGATACCTGGTATCCACAACGTTGCGAACTATCTCACAGCTATCGCCGCAGTATGGGGCGAGGTATCTATCCAGAGCATAGTTCAGGTAGCAAAGAACTTCGGTGGCGTTGAGCATAGAATTGAATTTGTAAGAGAGATAGATGGTGTTAAGTGGTATAACGATTCTATCGCAACCAGCCCTACAAGAGTTATCGCAGGACTTAATTCATTTAATCAGAAGCTTATTGTTATCGCAGGCGGCTATGACAAGAAGATACCTTTTGAACCTCTTGCAGAACCTGTGAACAAGAACGTAAAGATACTCATTCTTCTTGGTGCGACAGCAGACAAGATAGAAAAGGCTGTTACAGAAAGTCCGCTCTATCCTGAAAGCGGTCTGAAAATAGTGAGAGTAAAGACCCTTGAAGAGGCGGTACTCACAGCACAGAAAATGGCTGAAAAGGGCGATGTTGTCACACTTTCACCAGCCTGTGCAAGCTTTGACCTCTATCCTAACTTTGAGGCAAGAGGCAGACATTTCAAGCGACTTGTGAACGAACTCTAATTTTATAAAAAGCAGGGATATGTATTATGGATACATTTGAGATACTGTCACAGCTTTGCTCTGCGGCAGGTGTATCGGGAGCGGAAGGCTCAGCGGCTGAGGCTGCGGCAAAGCTCCTTGAAAAGTATGGCGAAGTCACCTTGGATAACGCTCTTGGCAGTGTTATCTGCAAGGTTGGAAGCTGGGAGGACGGCAAGCCTGTTATGCTTCTTGACGCCCATATAGACGAGATAGGCATGATAGTCACATACATCACAGAGGACGGCTTTTTGAAAATATCAGGCTGCGGTGGCCTTGATACAAGGCTTCTTTTGGCTCAGCAGGTGACAGTTTACGGCAAAGAAAAGCTCACGGGCATCGTGACTTCAACTCCGCCTCACCTTGAAAAAGACAGCTCTGTCGCACCAGACCTTGACAGCGTTTTCATAGATATAGGTTTTACGAGCCGTGAAAATGCAGCAAAGTATGTTTCCCTTGGTGACAGAGTGCTTATAGAAAACAAGGCCGAAAGGCTCGCAGGAAGCCGTGTGACATCTAAAGCAATTGACGACAGGTCAGGCTGTACGGCTATTCTAAAGACTTTGGAGCTTCTCAATGGTCAGCAGACAGCTTATAATATCGCAGTGTGCTTTTCAACTCAGGAAGAAGTTGGCGAGCGTGGTGCAAAAACAACAGCATATGATATCAGTGCAGACTATGCGATAGTGGTGGACGTTTCCTTTGCTAGGACTCATTATGAGAGCGAGGAAGAGTGCGGCATAATGGGCAAGGGAGCGATGATAGGCATTGCTCCGTCCCTTTCACGAGATATGTCAGATGGCTTTATTAGCCTTGCAGAAGAAAAGGACATACCATATCAGCTTGAAGTTATGAGCGGAAAAACAGGCACGAACGCTGACACTATCGGCGTGAGCGGAAGCGGAACAAAAGCCGTTACCATATCCATTCCGGAAAAGCATATGCACACGCCTGTGGAGATAGTGGATATAAATGATATTGATAATACGGCTCTGCTTATTGCAGAATATCTGAAAAGAGTGTAGATATTTATGTTGGATAAACTGAAAGACCTCTGCCTCCTTGACGGCATTTCAGGCGACGAGGGAGCGGTAAGAGAATATATAATAGATAAAATAGGCGATAAAGCTGAAATAAGGGTGGATAACCTTGGCAATGTCATAGCTTTCTGTAAGGGCAAAAAGGCCCCAAAGAATAAGATAATGGTGTCTGCTCATATGGACGAGGTTGGCATGATAGTCACCTATGTGAATTCTGACGGCACGCTGAAAGTGTCATCAGTTGGCGGTGTTGACCCAAGAGTTGTTTTCGGCAGACGTGTCAAAATCGGCAGGAATAACGTCCTTGGCGTTGTGGGGGGAAAGGCTATCCATAACCTCACAGCTGAGGAGAGAAAAAAGTCTGTGCCTTTTGATAAGCTTACCATAGATATAGGTGTTGACAGCCGTGAGGAAGCCTTAAAGCTTGTGCGCCTTGGAGACAGTGTGAGATTTGTTTCCAATTTTGTAGAGTTCGGCGAGGGCTTCGTGAAGTGCAAGGCTATAGACGACAGAGCAGGCTGTGCAATAATGCTCAGAATGATAGAAGAGGGCGTGGAGTATGACACATATTTCACCTTCGTGGTGCAGGAGGAGATAGGTTTGCGTGGCTCGACCTGTGCGGCGTTCACTGTTGCGCCTGATTATGCGGTGGTGCTTGAATCCACAACTGCGGCGGATATTCCATCGGCTTCTGGAGAGAAAAGGGTATGTGAGCTTGGAAAAGGTCCTGTTGTTTCATATATGGACAGACACACAATGTATGACCGTGAGCTTTTTGAGCTTGCATTTTCTGCGGCGGAAGAGAACGGCATACCGTGCCAGACCAAAACAATGGTGGCAGGAGGAAATGACGCAGGTGCGATACACGTTTCCCGTGGTGGTGTAAAGACTGCCGCGGTTTCGCTCCCTTGCAGATATCTTCATTCGCCTAGCTGCGTGATAAATAAGGCGGACTTTGAGAACGCTTATGTTCTTACAAAATTGATCTTGGATAGGACTTATAACAAATGATCTATGAAACCAAAGAGATCAGCTCAGAACTGCTGAGCGGTCTTAAACCTAACAATTATACAAGGCGTATAAAGTCGCACTTTGCGGCATACGGCACAGGGTATGATTTTCTGCATTTCTATGCCGTTGAGGAAAGCGGAGAAAAGCTTGGTATCATATCAGTATTCAACGCCTCTATGATGATATCGACTTTCAAGGATAAGAGATTTGACGACAAGGTATTGGGCGAGCTCGCAGGGTTCATTCTTATGAACAAGCCTGCCGCAGTGGAGTTCGAGGCGGAGTATTCAGACAAGCTTGCAGAACTCACTAAGACGGAGTATAAGGGTGACAAGCGGACGGAGTTCAGCTTTGTTGCAAAGAATGATATCCCACCCCTTGACGTGAACGAGCTTCCAAAACTCGATGATGTTTTCAGGATACTTGCACCATGCTTTCCTGCAATAAGAAATTCCTATGAGCTGTGGCTTACGGATACTTCCCACAGAGTAAGGAGAGGACTTTCACAGTCATTCCTGCTTGGAAACTACACCACTGCCACTATACAGTATATCATAGATGGCGTGGCACTTGTGGGACACGTTGGAACGATACCTGAGGAGCGTGGAAAATTCCATGCAAGACAGCTTTTGTATTGGATAGGTGAAAAGCTCACACAGGACGGCTTTCAGGTTAGATTGTTTGCAAGACCCCATAGAGTGAGCTATTATGAGGAGATAGGCTTTAAAGCCTGCGGAATAGATCTTGTATTGGAGAGAATTGAAAATGAATGAATGTATATTTGATATAGACCCAAAGCTTTTATCTCTTGCCTCCGAGGCAGAGAATGAGTGCAGGGAGATGTTTGAAAAAATAGACAGCAACGCCGAGTATAACGGACAGAAAGTGCTGAAAGCTTTTATCGACAATCGTGTGAGCGAGGGCTGTCTTAAAGGCACAACAGGTTACGGATACGGCGACATGGGCAGAGATACTATAGACAAGGTGTTCGCTCAGGCACTTGGCGGTGAAGATGCTTTGGTAAGACACACTTTTGTGAACGGCACTCATGCACTGTCAACAGCGCTTTTCGGAGTGCTTAGAAGCGGAGACACAATGCTTGCCTGCACTGGAAAGCCTTATGATACCCTTGAGGAGATAATCGGTATCAGAGGTGAAAAGGGCAACGGCTCACTTATTGATTTCGGTGTAAAGTATGAGCAGGTAGACTTGGTGGACGAGATGTACCCTGATTATGACGAGATAGCAAAGAAAGCCGTTGGTGCAAAGATAGCCTATATCCAGCGTTCAAGAGGTTATTCTCTCAGACCGTCACTGACAGTGGAGATAATCGGAAAGATAGCAGAAACAGCAAAGAAAGCTAATCCTGATATAATCGTCATGGTGGATAACTGTTACGGTGAGTTTGTTGAAAGAAAAGAGCCACTGAGCGTTGGTGCAGATATCATCATAGGCTCGCTTATCAAAAATCCAGGCGGTGGAATTGCTTCTACAGGCGGATATATCTGCGGCAGAGCAGACCTTGTGGAAAAGTGTGCCGACAGGCTCACCTGCGTTGGCATGGGCAAGGAAGTTGGTTGTTCACTTAATCAAAACAGAGAAATGCTCCTTGGCTTTTTCATGGCACCACAGGTGGTCGCATCAGCACTGAAAACTTCCGTTTTCGCCTGCCGTTTCTTTGAAAAACTTGGCTACAAGACCCTTCCTGAAAGTGGCGAAACAAGAACTGATATAATCGCATCTATTCTTCTTGAAAACGAGGAGAACCTCGTGGCTTTCTGTCAGGGAATACAGAAAGGCTCGCCGGTTGACAGCTATGTTACTCCAGAGGCATGGGATATGCCGGGTTATGACAGCAAGGTTATAATGGCGGCAGGAGCATTCACAATGGGTGCGTCCATAGAGCTTTCCGCCGACGCCCCTATCAGACCGCCGTTTGCCGCATGGCTTCAGGGCGGTATCACATACCCAACAGGCAAAGCAGGCGTTATGCTTGCCGCACAGGAGATGTATAACAAAGGTTTACTTAGAATATAAAATTTGACTGGAAAGGAATGATATTCAATGGCAGAGATATTCAGCGTTACTGTCGAGGAGATAATCAAACAGCTTAATATGGAGATAATCTATGCTCCTGAGAACATCAGCAGCCTTGTTGTTACTGAGAATGATTGTAACAGACCTGGACTTCAGCTTATGGGATTTTATGAGTATTTCAATGCAGAGCGTGTTCAGATATGCGGAAATATGGAGTTTGCTTATCTTGCTTCACTTGACGAGAAAACAAGATATGAGAGGATAGACGCTCTTTTTGCTACAAAGATACCGCTTTTTATCGTGGCAAGAGGTCATGAGCTTTACCCTGAAATGGTTGAGATAGCTAAGAAATACGGCGTGCCTATCGCAAGAACTCAGGACAGCACAACAGCTTTTATCGCCGCACTTATCGGCTACCTGAACGTTGAGCTTGCTCCGAGAATAACACGCCACGGCGTTCTTATCGAAGTATACGGCGAGGGTATCCTTATCGTGGGAGAGAGTGGTGTTGGTAAGAGCGAAACAGCTATCGAGCTTGTAAAGAGAGGTCACAGACTTGTGGCTGACGATGCCGTTGAGATAAGAAAGACATCAAACAGAACGCTAGTAGGCTCATCACCTGATAATATCCGTCACTTCCTTGAACTGAGAGGTATCGGTATCATCAACACAAGACGTCTGTTCGGTATGGGTGCTGTAAAGGTAAGCGAGAAGATAGACCTTATCGTAGAGCTTGAGCCTTGGGACAGCACAAAGATATACGACAGAATGGGCGTAGACAATGAGTATACAACTATTCTCGGAATCAAGATACCGAGCCTTACAATTCCTATAAAGCCGGGCAGAAACCTTGCTGTTATCCTTGAAGTTGCGGCTATGAACAACCGTCAGAAGAAAATGGGTTATAACGCTGCCGCTGAACTTTTGCAGAATCTTGGTCTGCAAATGGACAAGAAAGACAAGGTCAAGAACTGGGATAATTTCTAAAAACACGCATATACTTTTTTAAATAGGAGATAGATCATAATGCACTTACAGGGAGATATGCACACGCACACTATAGCTTCAACTCATGCTTACTCCACCATAACAGAGAACTGCCAGTGGGCTGAAAAATACGGAATGAAAGGCATAGCAATGACAGACCATGCCATGAAAATGCCTGACTCGCCACATATCTGGCATTTTGTCAATCTTGGCATACTGCCGAGAAAGATAAACGGGATAACCGTCCTCAAAGGCATAGAGGCTAACGTTGTGAGCGATGACGGAGAGCTTGATACCAGCGAAAAGCTGCTTTCAGGACTTGAATGGGTGGTGGCGTCTATGCACAGTGCCTGCTATACTCCCTCGACACCTGAGAACCACACTAAAAGCTGGCTGAAAGTCGCACAGAACCCTCAGGTGGATGTCATAGGTCACTGCACCACCGCACCTTTTATGTTCGATTATGAAAAGGGCGTAAAGGCGTTCAAGGAGTACGGCAAGCTTGTGGAGATAAACGAAAGCTCATTTGTGTGCAAAAGGTCGCCCAGAAGAAACGTAGTGGAGCTTTTGAAGCTTTGCAAAAAGTATGAAGTGCCTGTGGTCTTTGACTCTGATTGTCATTTCTGTCAGCTTATCGGTCAAACACCGAAAGTGGCAAAGATAGCGGAGGAACTTGATTTTCCTGAGAAGCTTATCATGAACAGTGATTGGGAAAAAATAAGGGAATATGTTCTTGCGAAAAGACCAAACCTCGATATTTAAAACGATGAAAGGAGAAGCCCTCACAAGGGCGTTTTACAGATATATATGAATACACAAAAGCTGCTTGATCTTGCCTCAGAGCTTGAATGTAATGTTGTCTACAACGAGCCGCTTTCAAAGCATACCACATTCCGCACAGGCGGAACGTGTACTGCAATGGTGGATATAAGCTCAGAGGAAAGCCTTGCAAAACTTGTTAGAGCCGCACACGAATGGAACGTAAGATATATTGTTGTTGGAAATGGCTCAAATCTTTTATTTGACGATAAGGGCTACGAGGGAGTGGTGTTCCTCATGGGTCAGTCAGTGGACGAGATAAAAATGATGAACGAAAACACCATATACGCCGAGGCTGGGTGCAGCCTTATAAAACTGTGCAGATTCGCTCTTGAGCATAACCTCACAGGACTTGAGTTTGCCTATGGCATACCGGGAACTGTGGGCGGTGCTATATATATGAACGCAGGAGCTTATGACGGGGAGATTAAAAACGTTATAACCTCTGCGAACTCCGTGAGGGCAGACGGTACTGTACATACTACAGAGGCAAATAAAATGGCTCTTGCTTATCGCAGCAGCTGTTATCAGAAAAACGGCGAAGTCATAACCTCAGGAGTATTCAGACTTGAGGCAGGAGCGTATGACGATATTCAGGACAAAATGGTGGAGCTTATGGGCAGACGCCGTTCAAAACAGCCACTTGAATATCCAAGTGCAGGCTCGACCTTTAAAAGACCTGAGGGACAGTTTGCAGGAAAGCTCATTGAGGACTGTGGTCTGAGGGGATACACAGTGGGAGGAGCACAGGTGTCTGAAAAGCACTGCGGTTTTGTGGTGAACAAGGGTGGTGCAACAACTGAGGATATTATGTCGGTGATAAGACACGTTCAGCACATTGTCAAAGAGCAGACAGGCTATCTTCTTGAATGTGAGGTAAAGATAATACCTTACAAGGAATAATTTAAATAGGGATCAATAAGTGATGATTTTTTTCAGCTTTGTAAGAAAGGAATGAACGTTATGCAGTTTGTGATAATTACTGGTATGTCAGGATCGGGAAAATCAAGTGCCGTGAATGTGCTTGAAGATATAGGATATTACTGCGTTGATAATATGCCGCCTGAGCTTATCCCAAAGTTTGCAAACATATGCAGTCAGTCTGACGGAAAAATAGACAAGGTAGCGTTTGTTGTTGATATAAGAGGCGGCGACCTTTTTCTGAAGCTTCAAGACACAGTAAAGCAGCTTCAGGGCGAGGGCGTGAGTCTTAAAATACTTTTCCTTGACAGCTCAGATGACGTTATCGTGAGAAGATACAAGGAAACAAGAAGAAAGCACCCTCTTGACGAGGTGTCATATGGAAACATAAGAAAAGCTATTGAAACTGAGCGTGAGATATTAAGACCTATAAAAGCACAGGCTGATTTTTATATAGACACGTCCAGAAGCTCAACAGCTCAATTTAAGGAAAGGCTTTATTCCATATTCCTTGGAAACAACGAGTTTATGCATATTGACGTTCAGTCGTTCGGGTTCAAGTTCGGTGCAATGAGCGAGGGCGACCTTGTATTTGACGTAAGGTGTCTGCCTAATCCGTTTTATGTACCTGAGCTTAAGAACAAAACAGGTCTTGACAAGGACGTTTATGATTATGTTTTGAGCTTTGACGAAGCCAAAGTGCTTCTAGGCAAGCTAACAGATCTTATCGACTATCTCATACCTCTTTACGAAAAAGAGGGCAAGTCACAGCTTGTTATAGCGTTCGGCTGTACGGGCGGAAAGCATAGGAGCGTTACCTTTGCAGAAGCAGTTGCGGAGCATCTGAGAAAGCAAGGTCACAGGATAAGAATAACACACAGAGATATAAATAATCAGTAAGGCGGTTTGAAAGTTGGAGGACGTATCCTTTTCATACAGAGCAAAAGAAGAAATAATCAGCAAGATAAATTCAAAGCCAAAGGCTGACGTGTGCATGATGGGTATGCTCACGTACTGTAACTGCCTGTCAGATGATGAGATTTCTTTTCTCACTGAAAACAAAGCGGTAGCAGACTTTTTCGTGTTGAACACTGGCAGGATAACTGGTAATGAAAACGCAGTGTTAGTCACAGAGCAGAAAAAGCGAAACGGCGTTGTGCTTTATGCTTTGGATATTCCTGAGCGTGACGACAGGCTCACACTTCTTGACTATTTCAGAATGGATAAGAGCAGGCGTTTGGAAGAAGCTGACCTGCCTAAAGAGAAGTTTTACCCACAGCTCGTGGCTGGTATATTTCTTGCCTGCGGTTCGGTGAACAATCCTGAGAAAAAATATCATATGGAGTTCGTTATGCCAACGATAGAGCTTTGCAATGATTTTGGTATGCTGCTTATAGATAATTACGATATCACTCCAAAGCACGTTGAACGTAAGAACGCACAGATAGTTTACATAAAAGAGTCTGAGAATATCATAGATATGCTTACTCTTATGGGTGCGCCTATGTGTTCGCTTGAACTTATGAACGTAAAAATGATGAAAGATATGCGCAACAAGATAAACCGAGCGGTGAACTGCGATAACGCCAATATAGAGAAGTCGCTGAAAGCAGCGGAAAAGCAGATAAGCGATATCGAGCTTATAGACGAGACAGTGGGGCTTTATTCTCTTCCTGATAATTTGCAGGAGATAGCTGAGCTTAGATATAATAATCCCGACTACAATCTTAAAGATCTTGGTGCAGCCATAGATCCTCCTATCTCACGTTCGGGGGCAAACCACAGATTGCAGAAGATAGCAGAGATAGCTGACAGGATAAGAGTTGAAAAAGGTCTTGCACTGAAAGAGGAATAAAAATGCCTGAGTTTGTACATCTACATCTTCATAGTGAATATTCGCTCCTTGACGGCGCCTGCCGTATCAAGGAGCTTGTTTTGCGTGTAAAGGAGCTTGGACAGAAAGCAGTTGCGGTCACAGACCATGGAAATATGTTCGCAGCAGTGGAGTTTTACAACGAGTGCCTTGCTCAGGGCATAAAGCCTATAATAGGCTGTGAGGTGTATGTTGCACCAAGAACACGATTTGACAAGCTAGCGAAGATAGACAGTTCGCCTTACCACCTTGTGCTTCTGTGCGAAAACAACGAGGGTTATCAAAATCTTATAAAGCTTGTGTCGGTGGCATATACAGAGGGCTTTTACAGCAAACCGAGAGTAGATGTTGAATTGCTTGAAAAATATCATAATGGGCTTATCTGTCTGTCGGCTTGTCTTGCGGGTGAGATACCCAGAAAGCTTACCAATGGCGATTATGAGGCTGCAAAGCAGACTGCTCTTAAATATCGTGATATATTTGGCAGGGATAATTACTTTATAGAGCTTCAAAATCATAAGTTTGCAGACCAGCAGAGAATATTGCCTATGCTTATAAAGCTTTCACGAGAAACAGGAATACCGATTGTATGCACTAATGACGCACACTATCTCAGACGTTCAGACGCTAATGCGCAACGTGTGCTAATGTGTATCTCAACAGGCACGACACTAGACGACCCAAGCAGGCTTGAATTTCCGACAAACGAGTTTTATGTAAAGTCAGCAGAAGAAATGGCGGAGCTTTTTCCCTCTCAGCCTGAGTCGCTGGAGAATACAGTAAAGATAGCTGACAGATGTAATGTAAGCTTTGAGTTTGGCAAAACAAAGCTTCCGTATTTCCATATAGACGGTGTTTCGGATAACGAAAAGTTTCTTCGCGATATGTGCATGAAAGGGATTTATAAACGTTATGAAAATCCTACAAAAGAGGCTTTGAAACGTGTTGACTATGAGCTTGACGTTATAACGAGAATGGGATATACTGACTATTATCTCATCGTGTGGGATTTTGTTCACTATGCAAAGACCCACGGTATACCTGTTGGTTGCGGACGTGGTTCAGGTGCAGGAAGTCTGTGTGCTTATTGCATAGGCATAACGGGTATTGACCCGCTGAAATATGATCTGCTTTTTGAACGTTTTCTCAATCCCGAAAGAGTTTCTATGCCTGACTTCGATATAGATTTCTGCATGGAGGGCAGACAGCGTGTTATTGATTACGTTGTGGAGAAATACGGCTCTGACCATGTGGCGCAGATTGCGACCTTTGGCACACTTGCAGCAAAGCAGGCAGTGAGAGATGTGGCAAGAGCAATGGGTCTGCCTTATCAGACAGGAGATATGCTTGCAAAGAAAATACCTAGAGGTCAGCCACTTAAATATTCCATAGAGAATATACCTGAGCTTAGTTCCCTTTATAAGACTGATATGAAGATACGACAACTTCTTGATATTGCCATGAGCGTCGAGGGTATGCCACGAAACGTGTCCACCCACGCAGCAGGCGTTGTTATCACAAAAGAGCCCGTTAACTTTTACGTTCCTCTCTATTCTCGTGACGGACAGGTTTCCACACAGTATACAATGACAGTGCTTGAACGATTGGGACTTCTTAAAATTGATTTTCTCGGACTCCGCAACCTTACCATTATAGACCACTGCCGAAAGCAGGTGATAGAAACTCACCCTGATTTTGACTTGGAGAAGATACCTCTTGATGACAAAAAGGTATATGAAATGCTGTCACAGGGCAAAACGGAGGGTGTTTTCCAGTTTGAAAGTGCAGGAATGACTGCAACTGTCATGAAGCTTCGCCCTGAAAGATTAGAGGACCTTATCGCTGTTATCTCCCTTTACCGCCCAGGACCTATGGACTCGATCCCAACATATATCCGAAACCGCCATGAACCTGACAGGATAGTGTATAAGCACCCATTGCTCAAAGGCATACTTGAAGTGACATACGGCTGTATAGTTTATCAGGAGCAGGTAATGCAGATATTCCGCACGCTCGCAGGATATTCATACGGCAGAGCGGATATCGTAAGGCGAGCAATGGCTAAAAAGAAAGCGGCTGTTTTGGAAAACGAGCGAAAAGCGTTTATCTACGGTGAGAAAGGGCAGTGCTGTGGTGCAGTGGCAAACGGTGTGCCCGCTAATGTTGCCAATGAGATATTTGACGAAATGACCTCTTTTGCAAGCTATGCCTTTAACAAATCCCATGCGGCGGCTTATGCAACTATCGCATATCAGACAGCGTATTTAAAATGTCATTTCTATAAAGAATACATGGCGGCACTTATGACTATCACGCTTCTTGACAGCACAGACAAGCTTTACGGATATATCGCAGATGTTGGCAAAAGTGGCGTTAAAATTTTGCCGCTGGATATAAATAAGAGCGAAAGCGGTTTTGTGGCTGAGCCTGAGGGAATACGCTTTGCACTTCTTGCGGTTAAGTCACTTGGTGAGGGGGCTATCGACAGGATAGTTTCTGAGCGTAAATCAGGTGGAGCGTTCCGTTCGCTTCAAGACTTTTGTACACGAGTTTCGGGCAGAGATATCCACCTGAGAACAGTGGAAGCACTTATAAAGAGTGGAGTTTTTGACGGTTTTGGATACACCAGACGTGAACATCTCAATGCTTGCGAGGACATAATGAAAAGCGTAACTCGGTCAGACGGAAGTGTGATTGAGGGTCAACTTGACTTGTTTGGCATGGGTGCTGCTTTGCCAATGGAAAAGAAGATAGAACGCTGCGGCGAGTTTGACGAACAGCAGCTTCTTGAATTTGAACATGAAGCTCTTGGTATGTATATATCTGCCCACCCTATAGACCGCTTTGACTGTGTGATTTCAGCCGCAAGGTGCGTCACCTCTGCACAGCTCATAAAAGCCTGTACAGACGAGGGCGGAATGGCTGATAAACGTTTCGCTGATGGGGCGGAAGTAGACTATGCAGGAATGGTCAGGGGCAGAAAAATGCTAAAGACCAAAAAAGGCGATATGATGTGTTTTGTGGAGCTTGAAGACAAGTTCGGAACATTAGAGATAGTGGTTTTTCCGTCAGTTTTTCAAACTATGGGAGGCCTTATAAAAGACAGAGCGCTTCTACACGTCAAAGGCAAGATATCATGTAAAGAGGAAGAAGAACCTAAGATACTTGCGGATATGCTCGAGCCTGTCGATAGATTTTGCTCATTACAGCTTCAAAGGGATATTTGCGTAAGGCTTGTTTCAAGAGATGCAGAGGGCATAAAGGCTGTTAGAACTATAGCCGAGAAATACAGAGCGCAGACTGGTTCAAAGTTTGCGGTATTTTTCAGCGATATACGCAAAATGACAGGCATAAAGTCTGTTCATGCTGTGAAAATGTGTCCTGAACTGCTTGTCGAACTTGAAAACAGACTGGGTGCTGAGAACGTGGTATTTATGGACAGAAAAGGAGAATAAAAATGGAGCCAAGAACATATAAGGTAACAAAAATTGACGGTGATTATGCACATCTTCTCAATGTGGACACAGGCGAAGATCTTCTTATGGCAAGAGCGCTTTTGCCTGACGAAACAGACGAGGAAACAATGCTTCACTGGGAAAATTTCATTTATACGGTAATAGAATAAGTGCATTTATGAAATTCTTGTGAAAAGTATGGAAATCTGCACAGGAATGTGATATACTATATTATTATCGTGTTATCACGAAAAATTTTAGCGTGAAAACGCTTGAAGGAGTAATCAAATGGCTGTATCTTATAGTAGGGAAGAACTCGGCAGAGGGATATCTCTTACAAGAATATATGACAAGAAATTCAAGTCAAACTGCGTGAAGATTGCATTTATATCACCGCTGAACGAAAAAACAGCCTGCGTCAATGCAATGCTTCAAACAGTTCTTGTGACATCGAATGCGGAGATACCTTCACGAACAAAGCTTACTTCCACACTCACCGGGTTGTATGGTTCGAGCATAGGCACCAACTGTGGTACCATAGGCGATTATCAGTCTGTGGGACTGTCTGCGAGCTTTATCGGCGACGATTATACTATAGACGGCGAAGTAATATCCGTTCAGGTTGTAAGACAGCTTCTGAATTGTCTGATAAGACCGCACCTTGTTAACGGAAAGTTCTGTGAGAAGTATTTTACTTTGAGAAAGCAGGAGCTTATCGACGCTATTGTTGCCACTGTCAATGACAAGCGTGGCTATGCACTTTTGCAGGCGAAAAAGGTCATATTTGAGGGCGAGCCTGCGGCTGTGTCTGCAATTGGAACTGTGGAGCTTGCTGAGAACATAACTCAGGAGGATCTGTTAAGACAACACAAAAAGCTTCTTGAAAGTGCAAAGATAGAGATAACCATATCAGGCGGCGGAAACACGGCTGCTGCGGAAAATCTTATAAGAAATGAAATGGCTGCTCTTATAAGAGTTTCACCTGTGGAGAAGATAGACTACAGACACAATTCACCTGCAAAGGCAGAGCCTGTTTATAGAGAGCTTAAAATGCAGGTAATCCAAAGCAAAATGGTCATGGCATTCAAGTCTGATTATGAGGATATCTACACCGCAAAGCTTTTCTGTATGCTTCTCGGAGCAACGCCTTTTTCAAAGCTTTTTGCAAACGTAAGAGAAAAGATGAGCCTTTGTTATTATTGTTCCTCTGCATATGCCGACAGAAAGGGCACGCTTTTTATCGACAGTGGAGTTGAAAGCTGTAACATAGAAAAGGCAAAAAAAGCTATCGAAGAGCAGCTTGAGGCGATATGCGACGGCGACTTTACAGATGAGGAGCTTGAAAACACAAAGAAATCTCTTTGCGGAGGCTTTAAGTCAAATTATGACAGCATATATGATATCATGGGTTGGTATGCAGCGCAGAACACACGAAACACAGCTTTCACTCCTGAGGAGATAAACGAGCGGATAGCAAAGCTTACTCGTGAGGACATAATAAGCTGTGCAAAGACTTTTAAGCCTGATACTGTTTTCGTTATCAGAGGCGAGGAAGAGGAGGACTGTGATGAATAAGGAGATCGTAAAGAGCGAGCGACTGGGCGAGAGCTACAGCGTTTTTCATCACCCGTCAGGACTTGACGTGCTTGTGTGGAAAATGGAGGGCTTCACAACTACAGAAGCCATATTTGCCACAAAGTACGGCTCAATTTACAACTGTTTTAAGACCAAGGACAGCAAAGATTTCATCACTGTGCCTGAGGGCATAGCCCATTTTCTTGAGCATAAGCTTTTTGAAAACGAGGACACAGATGTTTTTGACTTATATGCAAAAACTGGTGCCAACGCAAATGCTTTCACGTCTTTTGATGAAACGGCATATACGTTCAGCTGCTCGGAAAACTGGGAGGATTCTCTTGAAATACTTCTTGACTTTGTTCAGAAGCCATATTTTACAGAGCAATCTGTGGCTAAGGAGCAGGGAATAATCGGTCAGGAAATAAAAATGTGTGCAGATTCTCCTGAAAGACAGTGTTTTTATAATCTGCTGAAAGCTCTGTATGTAAACCACCCTATAAAGATAGATATTGCAGGAACTGTTGATACTATTGCTGAGATAACCCCTGATCTTCTTTATAAGTGTTACTACACTTTCTATAATCTTCACAACATGGTCCTTGCCGTTGCAGGAAATGTTGACGAGGATAAGGTCATGGAAATATGCGATAAAATGTTGAAGCCATGCGAGAATATGGAGCTTGAAACAAAGCTCCCTGATGAGCCTGAGAATGTAGCGCAGAAAAAGATATTTCAGAGCTTCCCTGTGGGTCTGCCACTTTTCAATATCGGCTTCAAGTGCAAGCCTTATGAGGGCAGAGAACTTTTTAAAAAGGCTGGAACAGCGTCAGTTGCGCTTCATCTGCTCATTGGCTCTTCGTCACCTCTTTATAAACAGCTTTTTGATGACGGACTGATAAATTCGCAGTTCGGTGTCGAAGTGTTCACAAGCTGTGGAGTATTCTCTCCAATAATATCAGGTGAATCCCATGACCCCGAAGAGCTTTATCGCCGTTATCTAGCTGAGATAGAGCGTGTAAAGAAAGAGGGCTTTGACAAGTCGCAGTTTGATATGATAAAGCGTTCTATGTACGGCGAAATAGTAAGAGGAATGAATAATCCTGAAAGAGCAGCAGATTATCTTGCAGAAAGCTATTTTGAAAACTCTGACGCTTTCTATGAAGCACAGGTTCTTGCAGAAATGACTGTGGAGGATTGCGAAAACGCCGTAAAAGAAATGTTCGACCCTGAAAAGTCGTCTATCTCCGTGGTAGATAATAAGTAGGTATTTTGAGCCACAGACTCAGTGAAAGGAATGATAAATTTATGACAGCATTGCAGTTTCTTGCCGACTCTTCGGCAAATGACGCAATAAGGGAAAAACTCAGAGAGTTTCCGAACAGAGTTTATTTCCCCAATTTCGGAAAGGGTGACAATATCTTCAAAGAGGGTATTGATATCGACAGAGTGCTTTTTACAGTGCCAGGTACGAATTTCAAGATATATTGGTATGGTTTTTTGATAACCATCGGTATTCTTCTTGCAATGATATACGGCTTCAGAAGAATGAAGACCGTAGGTATCGACCCTGATAGAGCGACAGATTCCGTTATCGGCGGACTTATTGGAGCTATCTTTGGCGCAAGATTTTATTATATCATCTTTAATACAGAGGGCATGAAATTCTCAGAGTTTTTCGATATTCGTGACGGAGGTCTTGCTATCTACGGCGGACTTATCGGTGCGATAATCGTGGGCGGAATTATAGCTAAAGTAAGAAAGCTGAAGCTTACTGCGCTTCTTGACGTGGTCGCACCATGTTTTCTTATCGGTCAGTGTATCGGACGTTGGGGCAACTTCTTCAATCAGGAGGCCTTCGGTGCAAACACAAAGCTTCCTTGGGGCATGATAAGCAACACCACAATGGAATATATCTCAAACCATTATGACGAGCTTGGCGGCAAAGTGTCGGCTCTTGACCCTATCCACCCATGCTTCCTTTATGAATCTATTTGGTGTCTTATTGGATTTATAATCCTGCATTTCTATCTTAAACACCGCAAGTTTGACGGCGAAGTATTCCTTATGTACACAGGCTGGTACGGTCTGGGAAGATTTTTCATCGAGGGCCTGAGAACAGATTCGCTCTATCTTGGAAACATAAGAGTATCACAGCTTGTTGCAGGCACTTGTGTTCTTGCTTCACTTGTACTTATAATCGTGTTCAGAGGTATCACAAAGAGAAACAGCGATTACAAGCTGTTCGTTGATACAGAACTTTCAAAGGCTCAGCTTGAACAGTATAACAGCTACAATGATATCCAGAAAGAGAAGAAAGAACTTAAGCACAAGATAAAGGAAGCCAAGGATAAGGGCGAAAGCTTTATTGAGCTTCAAAAAGAATATGACGAAAAGTTCGGCAAGCAGGCTCAGAAAGATAAGCTTAAAGAAGCTGAGGAAAAGGACAAGGAGTCACACACCAAAGCCGAGGAAGAGTATAAGTCCATACTTGACGAGGACTCTGAGGACGCTGACAGCGAAGTAAAAGATACAGATGAAAAGGATACGGAGGAAGAATAAATGGGACAGATAATTGACGGCAAGGCAGTATCAGCCAAGGTCAAGGAAGAAATAAGACTTGAAACAGAGAAGCTCAAAGAGCAGGGCATAGAGATAGGTCTTGCAGTGGTCATCGTAGGTGATGACCCTGCTTCACAGGTCTATGTAAGAAACAAGGAAAAGGCTTGTGAAACTGTGGGCTTTAATTCATTTAAGTATGCTCTCCCTGCGGAAACAACAGAAGAAGAGCTTCTCGACCTTGTCAAAAAGCTTAATGATGACGACAGGGTGGACGGAATACTCGTTCAGCTCCCTCTGCCAAAGCACCTTGACGATAAAGTGATAATAAATAACATCAGACCTGACAAGGACGTTGACGCTTTCCACCCTGTAAATGTGGGCAAAATAATGATAGGCGATTACAGCTTTCTGCCATGCACACCTGCCGGCGTTATGGAGCTTATCAAGTCAACAGGTACTGACATTGCAGGCAAAGAGTGTGTAGTGGTTGGCAGAAGCAATATCGTTGGCAAACCGCAGGCTATGTTGCTCTTGCATAATAACGGCACTGTTACTATCTGCCATTCAAAGACAAAAGATCTTAAAGAAGTTTGCCAGAGAGCAGATATACTGGTGGCGGCTGTTGGCAGACCAAAGATGATAACCGCTGAATATATCAAGGAGGGCGCAGTAGTTATCGACGTTGGTATGGATCGTGATGAAAACGGCAAGCTTTGCGGTGACGTTGATTTTGAGGACTGCAAGGATAAGGCTTCATTTATCACACCTGTTCCGGGCGGAGTCGGCCCTATGACCATTGCAATGCTTATGAGAAACACACTCACAGCAGGCAAGGCTCATCACGGCATAGAATAGTTGTAAAATTTCTGTTAAGACTATTTACAATTTGTCTGAAATAATGTATAATATATGAGTTGCTTACTGCAACATATCCATGCAACAGAATATGGGTCACGCCCGTAAGTGGGAAAGTTACCTGCCATATTCTTTTACATCGGAAATATTTTAACGAAAGAGGTACAAAAAAATGCTTAGAAAAGACGAAAAGACAGCTGTTATCGAAGCTAACAGAACTCACGAAACAGACACAGGTTCACCTGAGGTACAGATCGCTATCCTTACAAAGAGAATCAGCGACCTTACAGAACATCTCAAGACACACAAGAAGGACAATCACTCAAGAAGCGGTCTGTTCAAGATGATCGGTAAGAGAAGAAATCTTCTCAACTACCTCAAGAAGAAGGATATCGAAAGATATAGAGCTACTATCGAAAAGCTGGGTATCCGTAAGTAATCATGTAACTGACATCAAGGCAGAGGCATTTATTGCCACTGCCTTTTGGTGTTTATTTGAACTGTTGGTGAAAGGTAACTTAGCATTAAACAGAATGTATGAAGCTCGTATGTCCTGTTTATTGCTAATGCTTTCACCATACAGAAAAAACTAAATTTCTAAAATGGAGGAAAGACAATGTTTGAGAATTTCAAAACTTTTGAAACGACATATGCAGGCAGACCTGTAGTAGTTGAAACAGGTAAGACCTGCGGACTTGCTAACGGCTCTTGCTGGGTAAGATACGGTGAAACGGTCGTAATGGCTAACGTTACAGCTTCCGCAAAGCCAAGAGAGGGTGTTGACTTTTTCCCACTTTCAGTTGACTTTGAGGAGAAAATGTATGCAGTAGGCAGAATACCAGGTTCTTTCACAAAGAGAGAAGGCAAGGCTTCTGACAAGGCTATTCTTGCATCAAGATGTGTAGACAGACCTATCAGACCTCTTTTCCCAAAGGATATGAGAAATGACGTTTCAGTTGTTATGACAGTTCTTTCTGTTGACCCTGACAACTCACCTGAGATCACAGGTATGATAGCTACATCTATCGCACTTTCTATCTCTGATATCCCTTGGAACGGCCCAGTTGCATCTATCAACGTAGGTTACGTTGACGGCGAGCTGGTGCTCAACCCAACTCTTGAGCAGAGAGCTAAGAACAGACTTAACCTGACTGTTGCAGGTTCAGCTGAAAAGATCGTTATGATCGAAGCAGGTGCAGACCAGATACCTGACGATCTTATGCTCAAGGCTATCATGACAGGTCATGAAGAGATAAAGAAAATGGTAGCGTTCATCAACGATATCAAGGCTCAGATCGGTAAACCTAAGTTTGAGTTTGAGTCAATGGAAGTTGACCACGATCTGTTCGACGCTGTTGAAGCAATGGTAGGCGAGCAGGTAAAGGTCGCTCTTGATACTGATGATAAGAATGTAAGAGACGCAAGACTCCAGCCAATAATCGACGCTGTTCATGAGAAGTTCGACGAGCAGTGCGAGGATAACACTGCTGTTCTTGACGAAGTTATGTATAAGCTCCAGAAGAAGATAGTTAGAAACTGGCTCTATGAGGGCAAGCGTGTTGACGGCAGAGGTATCGATGAGATAAGACCACTTGCTGCTGAAGTTGGCGTTCTCCCAAGAGTACACGGTTCAGGTATCTTCACAAGAGGTCAGACACAGGTCATGACTATCGCAACACTTGGCCCTGTTTCAGACGCTCAGAAACTTGACGGTATCGACGAGGAAACTTCCAAGAGATATATGCATCAGTACAATTTCCCTTCATATTCTGTTGGTGAAACAAGACCTTCAAGAGGCCCGGGAAGAAGAGAGATAGGTCACGGCGCACTTGCTGAGAGAGCACTCGTTCCGGTTATTCCTTCTGTTGAAGAGTTCCCATATGCTATCAGATGCGTATCTGAGGTGCTTTCTTCAAACGGTTCTACATCACAGGGTTCTATCTGTGGTTCTACACTTGCACTTATGGACGCAGGCGTTCCTATCAAAGAGCCTGTTGCCGGTATCTCATGCGGTCTTATCACTAAGGAGGACGGCAGCTGGATGACTATGGTAGACATTCAGGGTCTTGAGGACTTCTACGGCGATATGGACTTTAAGGTAGGCGGTACAAAGAACGGTATCACAGCTATTCAGGTGGATATCAAGGTTGACGGTCTGACACCTGAGATAATCGCAAGTGCTTTTGAAAAGACAAGAAAAGCAAGAATGTATATTCTTGATGAGATAATGCTCAAGGCTATCCCTGCTCCTCGTGCTGAGGTAAGCAAGTGGGCACCTAAGATGCTGGCAACAAAGGTACCGGTTGACAAGATCAGAGAAGTTATCGGCTCAGGCGGAAAGGTAATTCAGAAGATCTCTGCTGAGTGCGACGTTAAGATAGACATATCTGAGGACGGTAGCGTATTCGTTTCAGGTATCGACAAGGAAAAGGCTGAACAGGCAATCAATATCATCAATACTATCGCTAATGACCCTGAGATAGGTGCTATCTACAGAGGTAAGGTAGTAAAGATCATGAACTTTGGTGCTTTCGTTGAGATAGCTCCTGGTAAGGACGGTTTGGTACACATTTCTAAGCTTGACAAATCAAGAGTAGAAAAGGTCGAGGACGTCGTTTCAGTTGGCGACGAGATCGTTGTTAAGGTAATGGAAATAGACGATCAGGGCAGGATCAATCTTTCAAGAAAAGACGCTCTTGCTGATATCGAAGCTAAGAAGAACGCTAAGTAATAAGTTTTTAAGCGGGCGGCTATGTGCTGTCCGCTTTTTTTGTTGACAAAAAAGAAGAAGTATGTTAATATAAAAGTAATAAATTTTTATAGGGGGTATCTTTATGAGATGTACAGTATGCGGGTGCGATATTCTGCCTAACAGCATTTGCTGTCAGAATTGTGGCACAAGAGTTATTGAAATGACAGGGGTAAATTCGGCACAGCCGAGGTATGGCAATAGTTTCAATAATAGCTTCAACAATGGCTTTGACAATGGTCTTAACAGCAATGTGAGGGCAGTGGGAAAGAATATGTCTATAGGCAAAAAGGTGCTTATCCTTTTGCTGGCATTATTTGTGGGCGCAGCTATCGGTTTTGGATATTGGTACTATCACAATGTTTCAACCCATACCATTAGAGAGGAGAACTTTAGCGTTGAACTGCCAAGGTCACTTGAAAAGGCAACCACAATAGATTATGCGGCACAGAGCAGTGATGGAACTGTAAAAGCCAACGGAAAGTACGCCGATGTTAATAGCGATTTTCAGTATATGATCCTTGATTACTCTTCACTTGCTGGCGAAACAACGGATATTCTTACTGAGAAACTGTTTGTTACCTACATGAAGGGCAATTTGAAAAGTCAGTTTGGAAACAGCTACAAAGAAGTGTATGCTAGTGGTAACAAGCTTAAAATGACCTATCGTGCAAAAACGGGCGAAGAAGTTTATAACTATGCTTTATGCAAAAAGTCAGGTTATAAATATTATTGGTTTGTTTTTGGATGTAAGGCTGATGAAAAGGATTTCTATGACCCGAAATTTGAAAAGTGGGCAAGCACTATCCATATCAATTAATACAAAATTTATAAAAAACGATTTGTTAAATTATTGACATAATAAACAGCATATGTTAGAATAAAAGCATAAATTATATGAGGGAGAAAAGAATATGAAATGTCCTATTTGTTCGGCAAAGATCAGTGATACTGACGCTTTTTGTCCTAATTGTGGGTCGGCTGTGAAGTCTGAAACAAGCGGTTATATGGATTCTATCGACACATCAAACCTTGGTGAGAATGTTGGCTTTGGCAAGCGTAACACAACAGGAGCACAGCCTGTGAATGCAGTACCTCAGCAGAATTATGCTCAGGGTCAGCAGTCTTATGGTCAGCCACAGAACGGCTACGCTCAGCAGAGTTATCCGCCTCCGCAGAATGGCAATGCTCAGACGCCTTATGGCAGTGCATATGAGCCTTATAAGATAGCGCCTGTTACATCTGCTAAAAAGGGCATACCGAAGCCTTTGATGACAGTTCTTGTGTTTATCCTTGCGTTCTTGGTGGCTTTTGGTGTGAGATATTTTTACAAAAACACAGCTACGAAAACATTACAGGGTACAGGATATACAATGACAGCACCTGCGGATATTGAGAAATCTAGCAGTAAAAATCTGTATGCCCTTGATAACTTCTCCAACAACGAGGTGGGCATAAACGCTGTTAAGCTTTCATATTCTGATATTGCACTTTACGGCTATGGCAAGGGCGAGTCTGCATCGGATATCTTTGATTTTATCCTTGAAAACGGCTCAACAACCTTGAAAATAACAGGCAAGGATTCAAAATATATTTATTATACCCAGAGCATAGGAGATAAACATTATTATGGCATGAGTTCTATAACAGAGGGCAACGGTGGCTACTACATTTTTGATTTTCTCTGCGAGCAGAAAAATAAGTCAAAGTATGAAGATAAGTTCAAGGATTGGGCTGCTTCAGTTGAGATAAAGTAAATAATTCAAGCTGTCCTTCGGGGCAGCTTTTTTGTTTTGCATAAAAATCTTGCTTTTTTCGTCAAAAAGGTGTAAAATGAATCATATGACACAAAATCTGCTTTCCGCATAAAATGTACTAATAATATGTGGAGGTGATCTTGTGTTGAATCTTATACTTCTTCTGGCTCTTGTGCTGGCGGTCGTTATTTGGTTTTGGGTGAAATGGTATAAGGTGCGAAATGTTGGCAAGCGTGGAGGATATTTGCTTATCCCATGTAAAAAGAATACACGTGAGCTTGAACATATGGTAAAAAGCTGTTATTGGGAGGAGTTTTTTCAGCCTGAATATTATGGGAGAGAAATAATCCTCGTTCAGCTTGACAAAAGCGAGATAAATTATGTTTCAAAGCGTTTGGAACAGGATTATAGCATCGTTCACTGTGTTGATATAACTGAACTTGCAGATTTTATCAAGCGCAGAGAGCTGAAATGCCATGAAAAATAGATCATTCGGAGAATAATATGGAAGATTTAAAGACCCTCAAGGGTGAGGTTGACAGCATAATATTTAAAAGTGAGGACACAGGCTTCTGTGTGCTTATGCTTAACTGTGACAATGACCTTATCACAGTTGTTGGCGAAATGGGTGACGTTGAGGAGGGCGAAGATCTCGTTGTAACAGGGGAGTTCACTTCACATCAGAAGTTCGGCGAGCAGTTCAAGGTGCATATCTTTGAGCGTTCTTTGCCTACTACCTCTGCAGCGATTCAGCGTTATCTTGCAAGCGGTGCTATATCAGGCGTAGGGCCTGTACTTGCAAAAAAGCTTGTGAACAAGTTCGGGGACGATACCCTTGACATAATAGAAAATACTCCCGACAGGCTCACGGAGATAGACGGGATAACAGTGAAAAAAGCGGAAAAAATATCTCAGGAGTTCAAAACCACTTTTGCCGCAAGGTCTCTTATGTCATATCTTAACAAATTTGAGATAGAAACTTCTTATGGCATAAAGGCGTGGAAGCGTTGGGGCAACACTGCCGAGCAGATTATAAAATCAAACCCTTATGTGCTTTGTATTCAGGGCGTCGATCTGTCATTTTCCCGTGCGGACGCAGTTGCGGCAAAGTCTGATATCCCTGCTGACAGCGAGTGCAGGATAAAGGCAGGCATTACATATATTCTAAGACAAAACGCTGACCAAGGTCATACCTGCCTGCCTTTAGACAGTCTTGTGAAAACAGCGGTGAGTTATCTTGATGTTGATGAAAAGCTTATAAAAAAAGTAATCGAGGATGAAACTGAGGAGGAAAACCTCTACTATTACGATAAGCATGGCAGACGTTTTGTTATGCTTGCAGATTTTTACAAAGCTGAGGACTACATAGCAAGGCGACTTGCCATAATGCGGCAGATCTCTTATGACAATAGGATAGATTTTTCCGAAGTAATCGATCTTGAAGAGGAAAATAATGGCATACAATATGAAAAAATACAGCGTGAAGCCATAAATCTTGCATTGTCAAAGGGTTTTCTTGTGCTGACGGGAGGACCAGGTACAGGAAAGACCACAACGCTCAACGCTATAATTTCTCTTTATCAGCAGCAAGGACTTAACGTTATGATATGCGCACCAACAGGCAGAGCCGCCAAAAGGCTTTCTGACCTTACGGGATTTGACGCAAAAACTATCCACAGGCTTCTTGAAGTGAAGCATACAAGCGGTGACACACTTGCGTTTATACATGATGAAAACAATCTTCTCGATTGTGACGCTTTGATAATCGACGAGATGTCCATGGTGGATTCCTGCCTTTTTGAAGCCGTTTTGAGAGCCATAAGCGTTACCTGCAAGCTCGTTCTGGTGGGGGACAGCGATCAGCTTCCGTCAGTAGGTGCAGGAAATGTGTTAAAGGATATTATTGACAGCGGAGTAATGTCTGTTGTAACACTAAAAGAGATCTTCAGACAGGCACAGGAGTCTGATATTGTTATGAACGCCCATAAGATAGTAAACGGCGAGCATATCGACCTGGCCAGCAAGGACAAGGATTTCTTTTTTATGCAACGGCTTGAATACGGAGAACTTCAGGATCTTGTGGTGGAGCTTTGCAAAACAAGGCTGCCAAAAGCCTACGATTACTCGCCCATAGACGACATTCAGGTGCTTTCGCCTACACGTAAAGGTCCTGCGGGTACTGTGGAGCTAAACAAGCGTCTACAGCAGGAGCTTAATCCTCCTGCCGCAGGAAAATCAGAGGTCAAGACCCCTGTTTATACTTTCAGAAAAGGTGACAAGGTCATGCAGACCAAGAATGATTATGACATTCTTTGGAAAAAGTATATAACTGAGGACAAGACCGAAAGTGGCGCAGGCATTTTTAACGGCGATATAGGCATAATAATTGCAGTGAACAAGATACTTAAAACTGTGACTATAGATTTTGAGGGCAGAATAGCTGTCTATGACAAGCAAATGCTGGATAATCTGGAGCTTGCCTATGCCATAACAGTGCATAAAAGCCAAGGTTCTGAGTTTGATGTTGTCATTCTCACTGTATTCGGTGGATTTGACAAGCTTTATTACAGAAATCTGCTTTATACGGCTGTGACAAGAGCCAAAAGAATGCTTATAATAGTTGGCTCGAAAAAGCGTGTTGATTTTATGATAGATAATAATAAACGCACTTTGAGGTATACTGCGCTTAAAAATATGCTAATGGAGCTTGTAGAGGGTGATGACAGTGGTCAGCAGACGCTTGATATATAAATTTCTGCTTGATTTTGTTTATCCTAATCGTTGTCCTATATGTGGAAGTTTTATAAAATGGGACGAGCTTTTGTGCAAAAATTGTGAGTGTAAGCTGCCTTTTCATAAAAAAATATTGTGCGAAAAGTGCGGCAAGGATAAGTGCCTGGATCATGATTCACTACATTTTGATAGCATTTATACTCTTATGAGATATGAGGATATCTGCGTGAAAGCAATACATCAGCTTAAAGACGGCAGACAGCTTAATTTTGCGGAATATTCTGCGAAGCTTCTTGGTAATGTGCTCAGAGAAAATGGTATCGCACAGCAGGCGGATATCATCACATCAGTGCCAATGCACAGATCAAAACGCCGTAAAAGGGGATATGATCAGGCACAAAAGCTTGCACACTTTACGGCTATGGAGCTTGGGATAAGGGAAGATCATCGTCTGCTTGGACGGACAAGGGATACCGCAGAACAGCATACTTTAACTGCCGCTCAACGAAAAACTCATGCGGAGGATATTTATTATTCTCTAGCGAAACACGCTGATATAAAAGGTAAAAATGTCCTGCTATTTGATGATGTTTACACAACAGGTGCAACTCTCAATGTCTGTAGCAGGCTGTTAAAAGAGATGGGTGCTAAAAAGGTGTTTTGTGCTGCAATAGCCACAACGCTTCTTGATGAAAAACACAAAGAATAAAACAGGCCGCCTTCGGTATAATAATATCGGGAGGCGGTCTTTATGATAACTGAGGAACAGTTTGCGGCGATAAAAAGACTTATCGTGTCTGAAAACTGCATGATAGACAGGTTTGAGCATTATGTGAGTGAGATAAAAGAGCCGCAGCTAAAGGAAGATATGCAAAAGCTTACAGCGGCTTTGAAAAATCAGCGTTCAGGGTTGCTGACAAGTCTGGAGGATAACAATGGTAACTGACGGAAATATTATAAAAGAAGCAAGATTTTTTGTCAAGGCGTATTCAAAGGAGTTTTGTCAGACCTACAGTGATCTATGCGGAAGTCCTTTTGCGGAGTGTATAAAAAGTGCGCTTGACGGTCAGCTTAGAATAGCAGAGAAGCTTGAAAGTCTTGAAAAAACATACTGTGACAAAACCAAGCTACCAATTGCAGACAGTATTGATGTGAACAGATTTTTATATAAGAACAGGGAAGATATGAGGTAAAAAGTCCGCAGATGCTCGTCTGCGGACTTTTGTTATTTTGATATATGTACGTCAAGTTGGTCGAATGGTATGGAAATGCCGTTTGCATCAAAGCGTTCCTTTGCCTCTTTGAGAAATTTGTATCGTATCTCCCAGTAAGCATCGGTCGGTATCCATACACGCATGATAAGGATTATAGCGCTTGCGCCATGCTTGCAGATAGCCACAAGCGGCTTGTCAGGCTCGTTTATTACCCTTGGCTCATCATTGAGCATTTCTCTAAGAATAGCCATTGCCTTGTTGTGGTCGTCATTGTAGCTGATAGAGAATTTCAGTTCAAGGCGACGTTTGTCGTCAGCAGTTATATTCGTAATAGTCGATTGTGAAACAACTCCGTTTGGTATAAATATCATCTTATTCTCAAGGGTCTTTAGGGTGGTGTAGAGTATAGAGATAGCGTCAACAGTTCCTTCTGAGTCGCCTATTTTTACATAATCACCGCATTTAAAAGGCTTTGAAAAAAGTATGATAAAGCCGCCTGCGACGTTTGAAAGACTGTTTTGAAGAGCAAGACCGATAGCAAGACCTGCTGCACCGATAGTTGCGACTATTGATGACATAGGTACTTGAAGTGCAGAAAGTGCCATTACTATTATTATAATAAGCAACACAGTGTGTACCACAGATGTAAGAAATTTATGTATAGTCACGTCTGTTCGACGCATGCTCAAACCTTTGTGCATGACCTTCAAAACAAGCTTGTCAAGAAGTATTCCTAAAAGAAAAATAACAGCCGCCGCTATAAGATGTGGGGTAAATTCCTCAAGCCAATTCAAAAATCTGTCAGACAAAAAAATCATCTCCGTAACATTATTATGTAAAGATATTATACCATCTTAACATGATATTTGCAAGTGTGCCCAATATATAAGTTTTTTTGCGTATTTATGCACTTTTATCAGAAATCATAACAAAAATAGGTGTTGACTTGGAGATAATTTTGTGAAAAAAATGTGGGAAAAAGTCTTGCTATTTGTGTGGCTTTGGTGTATAATAATGTTAAGTTTTATTATACTTACAGTAAGGAGAATTTTTTATGATCAATTTTCTTAACACTGCAGCTCAGATGGTTGCGGCAAAGAGTACGATCAGTCCAGACCAAAAAGATCTCGGTGCTGGTACTGTTGCATCTGTCGTTATCACGGGTTTAGTTGTGGTATTTATCGGACTTGTTCTGCTTATTCTGCTTGTGTCGATATACGGCAAGTTATTTGACGTTATCAACGGCAGAGCTGCAAGGAAGACAGAAGAGGCAAAAAAAGCTGCTGAAGCTGCAAAGGCTGTTGCTAAGCCAGAGCCAATAAAGGCTGCTGCTCCTGTTGTAGAAGACGGCATTGAAGAAGAAACAGTTGCTGTTATCATGGCTGCAATTTCGGCTATGAGCAGTGCAGAGGGCAAGAAGCTCGTTCTTAAGAGCGTTAAAACTGCCAAGCCTCAAAGACCTGCATGGTCTACCGCAGGCATAATAGACAATACAAGACCATTTTAGTGCAGTTGACGTGAAAGGAACGTGATAATAGATGTCAATAATTAATTCATTTCTTGATACCATGGCGTCTTTGGCGTCACAGTCGGGTTTTGCGGGTTTCCTCGTAGACGGCGGCTGGAAAAATATCGTAATGATACTTATTTCATTCGTATTTATGTATCTGGCTATTGCAAAGGGCTTTGAGCCGCTTCTGCTTTTGCCTATCTCATTCGGTATGCTGCTTACAAACCTGCCATATGCAGAGATGTATCACCCAGACTTCTGGAACTATAAAACGGTTGCAGGCAATGACCACTATATAGATTACGGTCAGATACTTCAAAAGGGTGGTCTGTTGGATATTCTTTACATGGGCGTTAAGCTTCAGATCTATCCACCACTCATATTCCTTGGAATCGGTGCTATGACAGACTTTGGTCCGCTGATCGCAAGCCCTAAGAGCTTTCTTATGGGTGCTGCTGCACAGGGCGGTATCTTCTTCACATTCATCGGTGCGGCTCTCTTCGGCATGAGTGCTGCTGAGTGCGGTTCTATTGCTATCATCGGCGGTGCTGATGGCCCTACATCTATCTATGTATCTTCAAGACTTCTTACATCAAATAGTAATATCGGCGTTGGTACGATAGCACTTGCAGCCTATACATATATGGCTCTTGTTCCTATTATCCAGCCGCCTATCATGAAGGCTCTTACAACAAAGAAAGAGCGTTCAGTAGTAATGGGTCAGCTCAGACCTGTTTCAAAGGTAGAAAAGCTTATTTTCCCTATCCTCGTAACTATTGTTATCTCACTCATGGTTCCTTCAGCAGCTCCACTGGTTGGTATGCTCATGTTTGGTAACCTTCTTAAAGAGAGTGGCGTCTGCGACAGACTTGTTAAGACTGCTCAGAACGAGCTTATGAACATCATCACTATCTTCCTTGGCGTAACAGTTGGTGCAACAACACAGGCAGATAAGATCATGAACATTCAGTTTGCAGAAGTTATGGCACTTGGCGTTGTGGCATTCTCAATCGGTACAGCCTGCGGTGTTCTTCTTGGTAAGCTTATGTATGTTCTTTCAGGTCACAAGATCAATCCTCTTATCGGTTCAGCAGGTGTATCTGCCGTTCCAATGGCAGCTCGTATCTCTCAGAAGGTCGGTCAGCAGGAAGTTCCTACAAACTATCTGTTGATGCACGCTATGGGTCCTAATGTTGCCGGCGTTATCGGTTCAGCCGTTGCTGCTGGTGTTCTTCTTACAATTGTAAGATAAGATCAGAAATTTTTCGGGACGATGAAAAACATCGTCCCGATTTTTGTGTATAGTTTAGGAGTGTTGATATGTCAGAAAGTAAATTTTTTGCAGTGATATCTCGTATGAAATATATAAATCGTTGGGCACTTATGAGAAACACGATCAATGAGAATATTAGCGAACATTCCCTTGAAGTTGCTTTTATCGCACATGTGCTTGCACTTATCAGAAATAAGCGATTTGGCGGTAATGTTTCTCCTGAGAGATGTGCGCTGCTTGCTATGTATCATGATGTCACCGAGATAATCACAGGTGACTTGCCTACGCCTATAAAATATTACAGCCATGAGATAAAGGGCGCATATGATGAGATCGAGCAGAAAGCCAAAAATACTCTGGTGTCTTATCTTCCTGATGATCTGAAAGAGGACTTTGAGCCGCTTTTCTGTAAAACTCCACAGGAAGAAGAAGCATGGACTATTGTTAAAGCGGCTGATAAGCTTTCTGCACTTATAAAGTGCCTTGAAGAAAGACAAATGGGAAATACTGATTTTGCATCAGCTGAAAAATCTACACTTGAATCTATTGTCGCAATGAATATTCCAGAAGCAAATGTTTTTCTTGATGAATTTATTCCAGCTTATACATTAACTCTTGACGAACAAGCTTGACAATGACGCAGTGGTGTTGTATAATAGAAATTGAAATTATAGGACAATATTAAGTGGGAAAATGTTGAATTAACGGAGGTTTTCAATTGGATATTATCGTTTCTGCGTCGCTGCTTGCCTGCGACTTTTCAAACCTTGCGTTCGAGATAAAGCGTGCTGAGGACGCTGGTGTTGACTGGATTCATTATGATGTCATGGACGGAATGTTTGTGAGAAATATAAGTTTTGGCGAACCGCTTTTGAAAAGTGTGGGCAAAAGCATAACTATTCCAGTAGACGTTCATCTCATGATTTGCGATCCTATCAGATATATTGACAACTACGCAGATCTTGGAGCTGACATTATAACTTTTCATTATGAGGCGGCTGATGAGCCGCAAGCTGTTATTGACAAAATACATTCGAGGGGGATCAAGGCAGGAATCTCCATTAAGCCTGCAACACCTGTAAGTGCGATCCAGCCATTTCTTAAATCTGTTGATATGGTACTCGTTATGACAGTAAACCCAGGTTTTGGCGGTCAAAAGTTTATTCCTGACACTCTTGAAAAAATAAGCGAAGTGAGATATCTAATTGACCAGACGGAAAGGGATATCAGACTTCAGGTTGACGGTGGCGTAAATCTCGAAACTGCTGGTTTGCTTAAAGAATCGGGTGCAGACACTTTAGTAACGGGAACATATGCTTTTAAGGCAAACGATATGCCAGAGGCTGTTAAGCTTCTAAGAGAAATAGTTTAGTTTTTCAAAAGGAGTACTGCTCAATAATGGGCTGTACTCCTTTATTTTGTTTATAATCACGTTGTCAGTAGCACAGGTTTTCAGTAAATCTTTTTTCGCAACTGTTGAGCGTGCGTATCCTATGGTGAAGATTAGAGCATGACCACTAGGAAGCTGATACAGACTGCTTTTTATAATCTTTTCGGAGTATTTTTTGTGTATTTCAGCAGCTTTTGATATTAGCTTGTTTGGATCGTAGCTGATTATGGCAAGTTCAGTGGTGTGATGATTGTCGTTTTTAGGTAGTATAAAATATATGTTTATTGTTTCTTCACTTGTCAAAGCAACATCAACTTCAATATTTCCTTCGGATATTTTTATAAGTCCTGTCTCCTTGAGTATAAACATGAGTTCAGATAAAAAATCTTTGCTTCTTTTGTTGTTTTTCTCAAAATCTTCAAAGGATATATTCATTATCCGCATATCCTTTTCGTTAAGAATAACTTTTATTTCATACTCTGACAGCCTTTTTATCTCCAAAACAAACACCCCTTATGTATAATGTCAGTCTGTGCTGTATCATTATACTCATAAGGGGTGATTTCTGTGAAAATTTGTTTATGAAAGCTGATCTGAAAGTTCTGCCCATTCGTCCATTTTCTGGTCAAGGGCGGTTTTGGCTTCTTCAAGCTCTTTGCATTTCTCGCTCATTTTGCTGTAGTCGGAAGCTATCTCAGGGTCAGATATGGCATTTTCAAGTTCAAATATCAGAACTTCTGTGCCTTCGATCTCCTTTTCAAGTTCTCTTATGCGGTTGCGTTTTTGAGCGTCAGCGGCACGCTGTTCCTTACTGCGATATTGTCTTGCTTTGTTTTCTTTGTACGCTTTTTCCTCTTCGGCCCGCTTTATCTCTGCTTCGCTCTGCATCTTGAGCTGACGGGCAGCGTTCACCGCTTCGCTGTATGCGTCAAAGTTGCCCTCGTATGAGTTCACCTCGTCATGCTTTATCTCTATTATCCTGCTTGCTACCTTGTTGAGTAGATATCTGTCATGAGATACAAGGATTATCGTTCCACCAAACTCTGCCAAAGCGTCCTCCAGCACTTCTTTTGTGCTTAGGTCAAGGTGGTTTGTAGGCTCGTCAAGCACAAGTACATTTCCACGATTGAGAGCCATTATGGCAAAGCAAAGCTTCGCTCTTTCGCCACCGCTGAGAACGGAAATAGGCTTGAACACATTCTCGCCTGTAAGCAGAACTGCACCTAGCACGCTTCTTGCCTGTTGTTCTGATAATCTTGGATAGCGATCCATTATTTCTTCAAGCACTGTCTTGTGGGGATCAAGTATAGCGTGTTCCTGTTCAAAATAGGATATCTTCACGTTTCCGCCCCAGCTTATATTCCCACCCTCGTGTGGGATAATGCCTTGGATAAGTTTCAGTATGGAAGTTTTTCCGATACCGTTCGCACCGATTATCGCAACGTGCTCTCCACGGCGAACGTTCATGGTAAGTGACTTTATAAGCTCCTTTTTGTCAGCACCCTCGCCAACGACCAGCGGACAGTCAACAACTCGCACAATATCCTTTGTTGGCTCAATATCATATTCAAGCTTTATCTTTGGAGGTTTTGTGTACATAAGCGGCTTGTCGATACGCTCGATACGGTCAAGCATATGCTGTCTTGACTTCGCCATTTTTGAGGTTGAAGCCCTGACGAGATTTTTCGCCACATAGTCCTCAAGCTTTGCTATCTCTTTTTGCTGTGCCTCATATTCTTTGAGCTGACGCTCTGAGTTCATTTTCTTTTGCACAAGATAGGAGGAATAGTCTCCTCGATATGATGTGAGCCTGCCTTGTTCTATCTCACATATTCTCGTACAGACCTTGTTTAGAAAATATCTGTCGTGGGAAACTATGATTATTGCACCCTTGTAGCCTTTGAGATAGTCCTCTAACCACATGAGCGTTTCAAAATCAAGGTGGTTGGTAGGCTCGTCAAGTATAAGCAGATTAGGCTCTTCAAGAAGAAGCTTAGCCAGTGCAAGACGTGTTTTTTCACCGCCTGAAAGGGTAGAGATGACTCTGTCTGTAGGTGTTGAGCCAAAGCCCATGCCGTTAAGCACCTGCTTTATTTTTACATCTATCCTATATCCGTCCCGAGCCTCAAAGTATGAAGAAAGCTCGGCATATTCGTGGCTTATACTGTCAATATCTCCGCCATCTGCCATTTTCTTTTCAAGGACTTTCATTTTATCCAGTGTTTCAAGGAGGGGAGCGAAAGCGTTCTTCATTTCCTCACCTATGGTAAGTTCAGAATTAAGTCCGCTGTTCTGCCTTAAAAAGCCAATGGAAGCCTTGCCTGCGATATTCACAGAGCCTAGTCCTTCGGGGGTCTTGTCATAGCCCTCACTGCCTGTAATTATATTAAGCAGGGTAGACTTTCCGCAACCGTTTATGCCGATAAGTCCAACGGCTTCTCTGTCTTCAACTGTAAAATTTATATCCTTGAGCAGTGCCTGCCCATTGTAATATTTGTAAAGATGTTCAACATTCAATAACATTGTATATTTCTCCTGTAACAATTATCAGAACTTATTATACACTATTTTCTTCTTGATTTCAACCTTTTTTATTTTATTGCCACACTTATGCCATGCTTAATAAAAAATATGAAAAAAGTGCGTAAAACTATGTACTTTTTGATCGAGATGTGGTATAATGAAAACAAGTCTATAATTTTAGTCTTGATAGGCTGATTATTTTATCCGAAAGGACGGGTGATGTTAGGGTTGGAGCAGAAGCTTTCTTTGTATGGTTTTAATAATCTAACCAAGACCCTTAGCTTTAACATATATGATGTATGTTATGCCAAAACTGAAAGAGAACAAAAGGAATATATTGCTTATATTGACGAGCAGTATAATTCAGAAAGACTTACGAAAATTCTTTGCGACGTTACTGAGATGATAGGCGCAAGGATACTTAATATATCAAAACAGGATTATGAGCCGCAGGGTGCGTCTGTGAACGTGCTTATTGCTGAAAAAGCCCTCGATGAGGACAGTATCGACCCTTCGTGCAATCAAGGAAAAATAGGCGGCGATGTGCCTGAAATGATACACGCTCACCTTGACAAAAGTCATGTAACTGTTCACACATTTCCTGAATATCACCCAGACAACTCCATTTCCACATTCCGAGTGGATATAGATGTTTCTACTTGCGGAACTATTTCTCCGCTAAATGCACTGAATTATCTTATCAGCAGCTTTGACTCTGATATTATCACTATTGACTACCGAGTAAGAGGCTTTACGCGAGATGTTTTGGGAAAGAAGTTTTTTATCGATCACAAGATAACTTCGATTCAGGATTATATAGATAAAAATACGTTGACTAAATATGACGCAATAGATGTTAACGTTTACCAGTCGAACATTTTCCATACCAAGCTTCTCATTAAGGATATCGATTTGCAGAATTATCTTTTCAAGCAGGACGTATATGAGCTTACGCCGAAGCAAAGGCTTGATATAACAGATAGTCTGCGCCGTGAGATGATCGAGATATACAGCGGCATGAACATATACTGATAAGGTAGTGATAGATTTGAACTTAACACAGAATAACGCACCTGTGTATGAGGCTTTAAAAAAACATATGAGGAACAGAGTGGTGCGTCTTGACGTACCTGGTCACAAGGGCGGAAGAATGAATAAGGAGCTTCGTGACTTTTTGGGCGTGGATTGTCTGAAGTGCGATGTGAACTCCATGAAGCCACTTGACAACCTTTGTCACCCTGTTTCTGTGATAAAAGATGCTGAAATGCTTGCCGCTGAGGCTTTTGGTGCAAAGCACGCTTTCTTTATAGTAAATGGTACCACTGCTGCAGTCCAGACGATGATATTTACAAGCTGTAAGGCAGGAGATAAGATAATAATGCCGAGAAACGTTCACAGAAGTGCTATCAATGCACTTGTTGTGTGTGGTGCTATACCTGTTTATGTAAACCCAGGCACAAACAAACAGCTTGGAATACCTCTTGGAATGTCCGTAAAGGACGTTGAAAAAGCTATCAAGGAAAATCCTGATGCAAAGGCTGTTTTGGTGAATAACCCGACTTATTACGGAATTTGCTCTGATATAAAAAGCATCGTCAAGCTTGCCCATGAGCATGGTATGTTGGTGCTTGCGGACGAAGCACATGGCACTCACCTTTATTTTGGTGAGGGTCTGCCTTGCTCTGCAATGGCGGCAGGAGCGGATATGGCGGCAGTATCAATACACAAAACAGGAGGAAGCCTAACACAGTCATCGCTCCTTCTTTGTGCAGACACTGTTTCAGAGGGTTACGTAAGACAGATAATTAACCTCACTCAGACCACGAGCGGCTCTTATCTGCTTATGGTATCACTTGACCTTGCAAGAAAAAATCTTGCGCTCAACGGCAAGGAGCTTTTTAAAAAGGCAGTTGACTATGCCGATTATGCAAGGGAAGAGATAAATAAGATAGGTGGCTATTATGCTTTCGGTCGGGAGCTTGAAAACGGTGACGATATCTTCGCATTTGACAGCACAAAGCTTTCCGTTCACACAAGAGCCATGGGATTGGCAGGTGTTGAGGTCTATGACATTCTCCGTGACGATTACGACATTCAGATAGAGTTCGGTGATATCGGAAATATACTTGCTATAGTTTCCGCAGGAGATAGAGAGCTTGAGATAGAGCGTTTTATATCCGCACTTTCCGAAATTAAAAGGCTTTATTCAAAAGACCCGTCAGGAATGTTTGACCACGAATATATCAATCCTATCGTTGAGATACCGCCGCAGCAAGCTTTCTACAGCGAGAAAAAATCAGTGCCTATCGAAGAAAGCAACGGTATGATATGCGGAGAGTTTGTTATGTGCTATCCGCCGGGAATACCTATCCTTGCCCCTGGTGAGAAGATAACTTCCGACATACTTAATTATATCGCATACTGTAAAGAAAAGGGCTGTTTCCTTACAGGTACGGAGGATCTTGAGATAAACAACATAAACGTAGTGGTAAATTCATAGAGAGGAGATACATTTTATGGATCTTTGGTTTACTGAGAAACATACGGACGATGTTAATTTCACCATTCGTGTAAAAAAACAGCTTTATTCTAAAAAAAGCTATTATCAGGAAATAGACGTTTTTGACACATATGAGTTCGGCAGGGTATTGGTGCTTGACGGCTTTATAATGCTTACCGAAAAGGACGAGTTCATCTATCATGAAATGGTAACGGCAGTGCCTATGGCGGTCAATCCTGAGATAAAAAAGGTGCTTGTTATTGGTGCAGGGGACGGCGGAACTATCCGTGAGCTTTGCAGATATAACACTATTGAAAAGATAGATATGGTGGAGATAGATGAGCAGGTAGTAAATGTGTGCAAGGAGTATCTTCCACAGACAGCCTGTGCATTTGACGACCCTAGACTTACCCTCTATATTGAGGACGGTCTGAAATTCGTTCGCCGCAAGGAAAATGAATATGACCTTATTATAGTTGATTCAACTGACCCGTTTGGACCGGGAGAGGGACTTTTTACAAAAGAATTTTACGGCAACTGCTCAAAAGCGCTCACAGATCAGGGAATATTGATAAACCAACATGAAAGCACTTATTATGATTCCTATGTGGATATGGTAAAGCGCACACACAGAAGAATAGGCAGTGCGTTCCCAGTTTCAATGGTTTATCAGACACATATACCTACCTATCCGTCTGGTCATTGGCTTTTCGGCTTTGCTTCGAAAAATCTTCACCCTATATATGACCTTAAGGCTGATGAGTGGAAAAAATTCGGCATAAAGACAAGATATTATAACACAGAGCTTCACAAGGGCTGTTTCGCACTGCCGAATTACGTCCTTGATGTACTTGAGGACTGTGACTAAAGGAGAGAAGTATGGAAAAGAATGTTCATACCTTTATAGGCTGTGATTGTGAATATGATGATTCAAAGATAGTCCTTTTCGGCGCACCATATGACAGCACAACTTCGTTCAGGCCGGGTACAAGATTTGCAAGCTCTGCAATGCGCAATGAGAGCTTCGGCATTGAGACTTATTCACCATATCAAGATAAGGACCTTCTTGACGTAAACGTCTTTGACAGTGGCGACCTTGAGCTGCCATTTGGCAATCCTGAGGGCGCACTGAGGGATATCCAAAGCCGTACATCAGAAATACTTGATGACGGCAAAGTGCCTTGCATGATAGGTGGCGAACACCTTGTCACTCTCGGTGCGGTTAGAGCTGTGGCAGAGAAATATCCAGATCTGCATATCGTTCACTTTGACGCTCATGCCGATCTGAGGGACGATTACCTTGGAGTGAAAGAGTCACACGCCTGTGTGCTTCATAGATGCTGGGATATTGTGGGCGACGAAAAGATATATCAATTTGGCATCAGAAGCGGTGACAGGGACGAGTTTAAGTTTGCGAAAGAGCATACTTTTATGGAAAAGTTCGGTTTCTTCAGACTTGACAGCATAGTAAAAAAACTTCAGGGAAAGCCTGTTTACTTTACACTTGACCTTGATGTGCTTGATCCTTCAGAGTTTCCCGGCACTGGTACTCCAGAGGCAGGCGGAGTTACTTTCAAGGAGCTTATGTTCGCAGTGGAGGAAGTTGCAAAGCTCAATATCGTAGGTTTTGATGTGAACGAGCTTTCCCCTGTTTACGATCAGACAGGACGTTCAACAGCACTTGCCTGCAAGCTGCTGAGAGAGATACTTTTGTATTTTTATAAGTAAATAAGTATATTTGATAAAATAGGAAGGAATGATCTAATATGTCAAGAGCATTGATAATCGGTGCAGGCGGAGTTGCAGGTGTAGTTATACACAAGTGCTGTCAGAACAGCGAGGTATTTACTGATATCTGTATCGCCAGCAGAACAAAGTCAAAGTGCGATAAATTCAAGGAGGAGCTTCAGGATAAGACAAAGACAAATATCACAACTGCACAGGTGAACGCAGACAACGTGCCTGAGCTTGTGGCTCTTATGAAAGAATATAAGCCTGATATTTGTATCAACGTGGCTCTGCCTTATCAGGATCTTCACATCATGGACGCTTGTCTTGAGTGTAAAGTAGACTATGTTGACACAGCAAACTATGAGCCAGAGGACACTGCAAAGTTTGAATATAAGTGGCAGTGGGCTTATAGAGAGAGATTTGAAAAGGCTGGTATCACAGCGCTTCTCGGATCTGGCTTTGACCCAGGTGTAACAGGCGTTTTCTGTGCATATGCTCAGAAGCATTATTTTGATGAAATAAACTATATAGATATCCTCGACTGCAACGGAGGCGATCATGGCTATCCATTCGCAACGAACTTCAATCCTGAGATAAACATAAGAGAAGTTTCCGCAAAGGGTTCTTATATTCAGGACGGCAAGTGGGTAGAAACTGAGCCAATGGAGATAAAGAGAGTTTATAACTTCGATCAGGTGGGCGAAAAGGATATGTATCTTCTCCACCACGAAGAGCTTGAATCACTTGCGCTCAACATCAAGGGTATCAAGAGGATTCGTTTCTTCATGACATTTGGTCAGAGCTATCTTACACACCTTAAATGCCTTGAGGACGTGGGTATGACTTCTATCGAGCCTATCGACTTTGAGGGCAAGAAGATAGTACCTCTCCAGTTCCTTAAAGCAGTTCTTCCTGATCCAGCTTCACTCGGTCCAAGAACAAAGGGTAAGACAAATATCGGTTGTATCTTCCAGGGCAAAAAGGACGGCAAGGACAAGACATATTACGTTTACAACGTATGCGATCATCAGGAGTGCTATAAGGAAGTCGGTTCACAGGCTATCTCCTACACAACAGGTGTGCCTGCAATGATAGGCGCAATGATGATACTCACAGGCAAGTGGAAAAAGCCGGGCGTACACAATATAGAGGAGTTTGATCCGGATCCATTCATGGACGCACTTAACAAGTGGGGTCTGCCTTGGACAGAGAACTTTGATCCTGTTCTTGTTGACTAATAGGAGAACAAAAAAATGAAGATCGAAGAAGCTTTTGCGAGATATCTCGGACAAGAGGTGCTTGTCTATACAGTTTCGCAGGGAGGCTCGCTTTCATCAGTTATAGACTGCACACTTGAAGAGATAGGCGATGGCTGGGTAAGAGTTACTCAGGGTGATGACAGAAACGAAAGTATCGTGAATACAGCCAATATCATCAGGATAAGAGAGTATCCACGAAACAAAAACGGAAAAAAGAAAATGGTTTTTGATTAAAGGTGACGAAAAGTGAAAACCAAAACAAAAAAAATGATAGCACCAGTTGTGATAGTTGCTTTGATATCTATTTATTATATAGCTATTGGCGTTATTTTTGCATATATGAATGGTGTTCCTATGCTTGCAAAGATAATTGCTCTGGTAGTTCCTGCCTTGCTGTCAGGCGTTGCGATAACGGTGCTTATTCAGCGTATAAAAGAAATAAAGAAAGGCGAAGATGATGATCTTAGTAAATACTGATTATATTTCTGGCAAAAAGCTTGAAATGCTTGGGCTTGTCAAAGGCTCAACTATCCAGACCAAAAATGTCGGAAAGGATATCATGCAGAGCTTTAAAAATCTTGTTGGCGGAGAACTTACTGCCTATAATGAGATGATGAATGATGCAAGAGCTCTTGCCACGAAGAGAATGGTGGTTGAAGCTGAACAATTGGGTGCTGATGCAGTAGTTAATATAAGATATGCTTCATCTGCTATTGCGGCAGGCGCGGCTGAGGTCATTGCATACGGAACAGCAGTAAAATTTATGGGGGACGAGTAAATGATATTGATGATAGACGATGTTAAAATGGTAAATGCTGATATGTTTTACCCATATGTCAGCAAGGCGCTTGCTCATGATATGGATTCTATAGCTAACGGCGACAAGCTTTATGAGAAGCTCTGTGAAGTTGAAGAGCCATTGGAAATAATGATACATGACTTTGACGATATTCCTGAGGAGAGTCTTGAATTTGCCAAGGGTGTTCTTAGTGTTTTTATGGACGCAAGAATGAAAAACAAAAATATTACAGTAAACTTTATCAACGATGGTTCATATAGATGAGCTGTGGAGGAAAAGAATGTTTGATATTTCTAAGGTGAAAACCCCTTGTTATGTTGTTAACGAAGCAAAGCTTCTAAAAAATCTGACTATCTTGGATAATGTCATGGAGAAAACGGGTTGTAAAATACTTTTGGCACAGAAAGCTTTTTCCATGTATAGCACATATCCTATGATATCACAGCACTTGAAAGGCACTACCGCAAGCGGTCTTTATGAGGCAAAGCTTGGCAGGGAAGAGTTTGACGGAGAAGTTCATGTTTATTCTCCTGCATACACAGAAAAGGACATGAATGAGCTTGTTCAGATATGCGATCATATCGTGTTCAACTCACCAAAACAGTGGCAGAAATTCAAGGGCATTGTTGAAAAAAGCGGCAGGAAGATATCCTGCGGAATAAGGTGCAATCCTGAGTATTCGGAGATCGAAACGGATATCTACAATCCATGCTTCAAAAATTCAAGGCTCGGAACAACTTTAGATAATTTTGATGACAGTCTTATTGATGGCATAGATGGTCTGCATTTTCATACTATGTGTGAGCAAGGCTCTGATGTGCTAAAAAGAACGATACCACATATTGAGGAGAAGTTCGGCAAGTATCTTTACAATATGAAATGGATAAATCTTGGTGGTGGACATCACATAACCCGTGATGACTATGACCTAGATACTCTTATCGAGTGTGTGAATTATCTTCATGACAAATATGGTGTTCAGGTTTATCTTGAGCCTGGTGAAGCTGTGGCACTTAATGCAGGATATCTTGTTTCAGAGGTGATAGACACTGCAAAAAACGGCATGGATCTTGCTATCCTTGACGCATCAGCAGCCTGTCATATGCCTGACGTTCTGGAAATGCCTTACCGACCGAATATCATCGGTTCAGGGCAGGCAGACGAAAAGCCTTACACATATCGCCTAGGCGGTCCGACCTGTCTTGCAGGTGACATAATCGGGGATTATTCCTTTGATAAGCCGCTTAAAGAGGGTGACAGGCTTGTTTTCTGTGATATGGCTATATATTCCATGTGTAAAAACAACACTTTCAACGGAATGCCTTTGCCGTCAATATATCTTCAAAAGCTTGACGGCGAGTTGGAGCTTATAAAAGAGTTCGGCTATGATGATTTTAAAATGAGATTATAAGAAAAAGCGGTCTGATTTTTGGTCAGATCGCTTTGTTTATGTTTTATTTATGCAAGGCAGTGTTTTTCGATTTCTTTCATAACGCTGTTGTCATTGTTTGAGCCTGTCATGAAATTTGCTACCTTTTTAATAGACTCATGAGCATTTGACATTGCAAAGCTGTAGTAAGAATTGTTGAGCATATCAACATCGTTAAGATAATCGCCGAAAGCCATGGTTTCTTCGTATCGTACTCCAATGCGGTTTTCTATGGTTCGCAGTGCAGTGCCTTTTGTTACGCCCTTATTCATTATATCCGTCCAGTATTTACCTGAAAGTTGCACATTGAAATTTTCGCCGAAGCGTTCTTCAAGCTTGCTGTAGCCGTCATTTTCAATGCCACTTTCTTCAAAAACGGCTATCTTGAAAATATCATCGTCGACAAGGGTGAGATCCTCCATCTTTACTTGATTTACATAGTATGAAGCTATTTCTTGGTGCTGACTATCATTTCTTGAGTTATGCCATGTGCCATTTTTTCCGCAAAGAAGGACTGTAAGTCCTAATTTGTCGCAAAACCTAACAGCTTCTTTAACGGTATCCTTTGGCAACACTGAAACCGAAAGAAGTTTTCCTTTATCAACAACATATGCACCATTGTCGCAAATAAATGTCATGTCGTCAAGATATTCAGAAAACTGTTTTTTTAGCGTGCAGTAGCTTCTGCCACTTGAAATAACAAATCTGATATTTTTATTAAACAGCCGTTTTACTATGTTGTCAAAATTTTTGGGAAGCTGCTTGTTATCGTCAAGCAAAGTGCCGTCCATGTCAGTTGCAATAAGTTTTATCATTGTTTTCCTCCGTGATCATTGTTATGCTCAGACATTCATATTATAATGTATTTCTATACTATTTTCAATTATTTTTGATTTTTGACAAAAAACTTTGTCGATTTTAATATATTTATTCCATATAAACAAAAGCACATTGAGATTATTGTACAGTTAAATTTTTTGAACATACATAAAATGTAAATTGTTTTACACGATTATTACAAAAGTGAAAAATAGCTGAAATTTCAGCTTAATTTGTTGACATTAAGGTTCAATGGGAGTAAAATATACTTTGTTCAAGGAATATTGCCTTTAAATTAGTTGGCTAGTTTGAGGAAAGTTTTGTGTATTTCACTGAAAAGGTTTTAATATGCTTGACTTTTATCAGAAAAAATTATACAATATTCTTTGCGACTGAATAAAGTAAATAGAAACCTGCTAAGAAAAATCAATAGGCAAAATGAACAAAGTTGAGAAAAGAAGCA
>NZ_LARF01000068.1:0-5334 GCF_000980385.1 Ruminococcus sp. N15.MGS-57 | reverse complement strand
TGTGTTTGCTGTACCCTTTTTTCAAGATTAGATAGTTCTTTTTTGCTGTGTGATATATTAAAGCCCGTGGGCTTCCATATTGAGGGAATCCACGGGCTTTGTTGCGCTTTTTTACAGCGCCTTTGTTCTTATTTAACCTATGCCAAGCCCCCTACACCTTAGGCTTTTTCATAGTAAGCGAAATACGCTTTTTCTTCAGGTCAACGTTAAGTACCCAAACCTTAACTACCTCCCCGACCTTTACGACCTCAAGAGGGTGCTTTATATATCTGTCGCACATCTGAGAAATGTGTACAAGTCCGTCCTCATGAACACCAATATCAACGAACGCTCCGAAGTCTATAACGTTTCTCACTGTGCCCATAAGCTCCATGCCCGGTTTCAGGTCTTTAAGCTCCATGATGTCGCCGCTTCTCATAAGCGGTGGAGGCAACTCGTCACGAGGGTCACGACCCGGCTTTTCAAGTTCCCCTACTATATCCTTTAACGTCGGAACACCAATGCCGATATCTGTGGCAAGCTTCTTCATGCCCATTGCATTGACTTTCTCAGCTATCTGCTTTACGTCACCCATGTCCGCAAGGCTCAGCCCGCATCTATCAATAAGCGCCTGCGCGGCCTTGTATGACTCAGGGTGAACAGCCGTGTTATCCAGCGGATTTTTTCCGCCACGCACTCTCAAAAAGCCTGCGCACTGCTCAAATGCCTTTGCTCCAAGCTTCGGAACTTTCATAAGCTGCTTTCTTTCGGTGAAAGCACCGTTTTCCTCACGGTAGGAAACAATATTCTTTGCAACTGTCATATTTATGCCCGATATGTATGACAACAATGAGTATGAAGCCGTATTAAGGTCAACGCCTACTGAGTTTACGCAGTCCTCAACAACGCCCTTTAAAGCCTCGTCCATTCTCGCCTTTGGCATATCATGCTGATACTGTCCAACACCTATTGCCTTTGGGTCTATCTTTACAAGCTCTGCAAGAGGGTCCTGCAAACGGCGTGCTATTGATACTGCTGAACGCAGTGAAACGTCATACTCAGGAAACTCCTCAGCCGCAAGCTTGGAAGCGGAGTAAACAGAAGCGCCTGCCTCAGACACCACCATGTAAGAAACTTTCTGCGGAATTTCTTTGATAAGCTCGGCTGTGAACTGCTCCGTTTCTCTTGAAGCAGTGCCATTGCCTATGGAGATAGTCGTAACGCCATATTTCTTTATAAAGCCCGCCAGAATACGCTTAGCACGCTCTGTATCCTTCTTTGGCGGAGTAATGTAGATTATCGCAGTGTCAAGCACCTTGCCCGTAGCGTCCACTACAGCGGTCTTACAACCGTGAGCATATCCTGGGTCAAGACCAAGGGTAACAGTGTCTTTAACAGGCGGCTGCATAAGAAGCTGTCTGAGATTTGAGGAGAACACCTTTATTGCCCCCTCCTGAGCGTTTGCCGAAAGCTCCGCCCTTATCTCACGTTCTATGGACGGATAAATAAGTCTTTTATAGCCGTCCTCACAAGCAGCCGTAACAAGCTGTCCGCACTCTGACTTATTTTTCACATATCTTGACACGCAGGCTCTCTCCCCTGCGCCCTCTGGGACATTCACTGATACTTTCAGAACGCCCTCTTTTTCGCCTCTGTCCAAAGCCAAAACTCTGTGACCTGCTATCTTTCCCACAGCCTCGGCATAGTCGTAATAGTTCTCGTACACTGACTCGGCATTCTCGTCAGACGCTTTTGAGCTTATCACGCCTATCTGTGAAAACAGCGTTCTTATGTATTTTCTCAGGTCAGCGTCGTCAGAGATATCCTCTGCGATTATATCCATTGCACCCTGCAAAGCTTCGTCCGCAGACTTTACGCCCTTGTCCTCGTTGATGAATTTTGACCCCTCGACCTGCGGGTCGCATTTTTTATCCTGAGTCAAGATAAGTTCAGCCAGTGGTTCAAGCCCCTTTTCTCTTGCCACCGAAGCCCTTGTTTTACGCTTCGGCTTGAAAGGTCTGTAGATATCCTCCACCTCCACAAGGGTCTTTGCATTTTCGATAGCAGACATTATCTCGTCTGTCATTTTCTCCTGCTCAGTGATAGAAGAGATTATCTCGCCTTTACGTTTTTCGAGATTTCTCAGGTAAGTGAGCCTGTCAGCGATCTCTCTAAGCACCTGATCGTCCAACGAGCCTGTAAGCTCTTTTCTGTATCGTGCAATAAACGGTATAGTTTTATCGTCATCAAGGAGTGCAACAGTGTTGTCTATCTGCTCCTGTCTGAGCTTAAATTCTTCCGCAAGGGTCTTGTTAATATCCATGTTTTTACCAATCCTTTTTATTACTTTTTGCGTATTATCACATATAATATTATAGCACATTTTCGATAAAAAAGCAACGAAAATGCGGTCGAAAACTGTAACAAAGACATTATATAATACATATAGGATCAATCAGAAAATTAATAAAAGCAGGCAAAAATCCACTTGAAAAAAGGGCTTGGATATGTTATCATAAAAGAATAAAACAGTATTCAGGAGTGTTTATATGCTAAATCAGTTTTCAAGAACCGAGCTTTTATTCGGCAAAGAAGCAATGGAAAAGCTCAGCAACAGCAGGGTTGCGATTTTCGGCATAGGCGGTGTAGGCGGATATGCAGTTGAAGCCCTTGCACGAAGCGGTGTAGGCGAGCTTGACCTTATAGATGATGACAAAGTGTGTCTGACCAACATCAATCGTCAGATAATTGCCACAAGAAAAACAGTAGGAAAATACAAGGTAGACGTGGCGGAGGAGCGTGTTCACGACATCTGCCCTGACATAAAGGTAAACACATACAAGTGTTTTTATATGCCTGACACAGCGGATCAGTTTGATTTTACTCAGTATGATTATGTTATCGACGCCATTGACACTGTTACAGGCAAGCTGGAGATAATAAAGCGAGCAGACGTCGCAGGCGTGCCTGTTATATCCTCAATGGGTGCAGGCAACAAGCTTGACCCTACAGCATTCCGTGTGGCGGACATTTATCAGACAAAGGTCTGCCCTCTTGCGAAAGTCATGCGACGAGAGCTTAAAAAGGCTGGTATAAAGTCGCTTAAAGTTGTTTACTCAGAGGAACAGCCTATCAGACCGATAGAAGATATGGCTATTTCATGCCGTCAGGACTGCATTTGTCCTCCTGGCACAGCAAGAAAATGCACAGTGCGCCGTGATATTCCAGGCTCAACAGCATTTGTTCCGTCAGTGGTGGGACTTATCGTTGCAGGAGAAGTTATTAAAGATCTGGCTAAGAAATAATACAAACAAAGGACGAACCATTGATCAGCTGTGGTATAATGGTTTTAAAAATCAGTCGGGAAAACTGCCTGACAAATCAGCAGTTGATAAGGAGTACAGGAATGAAAAATAGAATAATATATTGCCTTAATTTCCTTTGGACAAGCATTATTGCATTTTCGTTTCCAATATGCTTTGGCTGGATTTTTCTTGATATAACAGGTCATTCAAAAGGATATAGTTATAATTTAGGCTCTGAAAAAGATGTTTCAATATTATTTGGCTGCATTGAGTTGTTGATATGGTTGGCATTATCCTTACCATCATATATTTATATTTTTCGGAAAACAATCACTAAAGGGAAACGAAACTTGTATGTAATAATCGCTTTATATATAGCTCTTGCTTTAATTTGTATCATTGTTTCAGGCGGAATATCTGCCTATTTAAAAGCAGTTTTCAATATATGTTAATCAGATTTATCTCAACTATTACTTTCCATTTATCAAGCAATTCACTTATCGCAGCACTATTATTTGAATTTTTCAGAAAGGAAAAACTGTTATGCAAGAATGGCTCATGACTATAACGCTTGGAATAATCGGAGTATTTTTGATAGCTGTTACATATGCCACATTATATCAAAGCAAAAAAAGCAAAAAACACATATCTGGATTTCCATTTTTCGGTGGGTTTATTCTTGCTGTTGCATTTCTCTTCTCTCCTATTAAATGGTTAGCTTTTCTGGGCTTCATTGATTATGGTTTGTGGCTCCTGCCATATGTATTGATTATGGATTATTATAACAACAAAAAATTCAAAAAGATATATATGCAGCAGAATTTTGAAAAACGCATCAGTGATGAATCAAAAGAATTACGTATCAGAATTTCTGAAAGAAATGAAGAATGGGTACAGCCGTATATTACGAATTTAGTTTATGAACTCAAAGTGCCTAAGCTGTTATATGCTGTTTGTACAGATCAAAATGGAAAGAAATTTTTACTTATTGATAAATGCAAAAGAAAAGGCAACATTGAAATAGTCCCTTTTGATAATAATACTATTCTGCTTGCAGACCTCAACTCAAAAGATGTTGATTATTCAGTAGAAATTGAAATCAAAGACAATCCATAAATAGTTTCCCATTTATCGAACAGCTCCCTCATCACAGCACTCATAACGGGTGCTGTGATTTTTTCTACTTAAAGATTTTGTGCAACAAAAAAGGACTTCCGTACACCTACATTAGTGTAAGCATACGGAAGCCCTACTTCCATACATATATAAACTACTCTTGTAGTTAAGCCGAGAAAAGGCATAAATAAACGATTAAAGGCGAACATTACACTCTAACCGCTTTCGTTGACACAAAAGCATATAGACAAAAAAAAGAGCCATAACAAAAGCTACAGCTCTCTGGCTCCCCCTGTTGGACTCGAACCAACGACCCTTCGGTTAACAGCCGAATGCTCTACCGACTGAGCTAAGGAGGAATATGACTAAACAGAGAAGAATATTATCTTCTCTGTTTAGTAAGGTGTCGGCAGCACCCTATCTTACCGGGACGTTACCATCCAAGTATTTTCGGCGAAGAAGAGCTTAACTACTGTGTTCGGCATGGGAACAGGTGTGACCTCAACTCAAACGCCACCGACTAAGTGAAGAGGAACGAATCCTCAAAATTGAATAATGAAAAAGCTGTTGGTTAAAAGGAGTAGTCATAACCAATAAGGTTAAGCCCTCGACCGATTAGTACTCGCTAGCTAAACACGTCACCGTGCTTACACTTTGAGCCTATCAACCTTGTAGTCTTCAAGGGGTCTTACTCTGTAAACAGAAGGGATATCTTATCTTAAGGGCGGCTTCACGCTTAGATGCCTTCAGCGTTTATCCGTTCCGCACATAGCTGCCCAGCTGTGCCACTGGCGTGACAACTGGTGCACCAGAGGTGCGTCCATCCCGGTCCTCTCGTACTAGGGACAGCTCCTTGCAAATATCCTACGCCCACGACAGATAGGGACCGAACTGTCTCACGACGTTCTGAACCCAGCTCGCGTACCGCTTTAAT
>NZ_LARF01000063.1:0-5381 GCF_000980385.1 Ruminococcus sp. N15.MGS-57 | reverse complement strand
TGTGTTTGCTGTACCCTTTTTTCAAGATTAGATAGTTCTTTTTTGCTGTGTGATATATTAAAGCCCGTGGGCTTCCATATTGAGGGAATCCACGGGCTTTATTGCGCTTTTTTTACAGCGCCTATCACATTGTGCTTTTCCGATGAGATTTTGAAACTTTTGCATACTCCAATGAAAATAATGTTGTTGACATCTGATCATGTTAGAATTATCCTGGCAGGTGTGGGACTTTGCTTTTACACTCTCGCCAAAGAACCTCTTTTGCGACTATCCTTCAAGAAAAAATCTTGGAAGGATTGCAGTTTTGGTGAAGTGGTGCGAATGCCGACCGCTGCCTCAGTTCAGCAATCTGTCATGAATTTCGGCATACTTATGATACAAGGACTGGTAAATAGTTTTGGAACGGCTGTAATGGCGGCTTTTACAGTGCCGTTCATAATTGTTAAATTAAGCTGTCAGCTTATATGATTTTCCAACAAATACTTGGCTGATTTAGTTTATCTTATTGTATGTTATAACAAAAAACCATTTTTTTGTTGAAATACAAAAAAACGTATCGTTTAAAGTTGACTTTTTGAATAGAATGTGATAAAATTATTATTGTACGGTTTATTTTTTGGGAAAATAACGAAAATATCAACAATAGGGTGAATAATTCAAATGAAAAAAAATTACACTATCAAGGATCTTCTGGTACTTCTTCTCGGAAAGGTTTGGTATATCGTTGCCGCTTCAATAGTGTGTGCGATACTGGCCCTTTTCGTATCAAAATTTGTTATGAGTAAGCAGTATCAGTCACACGTTTCAATGTATGTTAAAAGTGCTGATAATCAGTCAACGGGTCAGGATAAGACTAATGTTGACTTACAGGATATTAACGCTTCAAAGTCATTGGTACAGACCTATATTGTTATACTTACTGATGACCCGGTAATGAACGAGGTAAGCGATAAGCTTCTTGAGATGTATACTCCTGAACAGCTTGCTCCTTATTTTACTGTAACGAGCGGCAGGGTTTCAAATGACGGCCTGAGAAATGCTTATAGCATGACCGCTGTAAATCAGACAGAGGTACTTCAGATAACTGCCACAACAACCAATGCAAAGCTTTCTTCTGACCTTTGTAACATCATGGCTGACGTCGCTCCAAGCTTTCTTATAAGAGTTATCGGTGCAGGCTCAGTTGAAAAGATAGGTGATGCTGAAGTTTACAATACACCTGTTTCTCCTAACACCACTAAAAATGTTGCCCTTGGCTTTGTTGGTGGCTTGATGGTGGCTGTTCTAGTGATACTTGTTATCGACTTCTTCGACAACACTGTAAAGAATTCTGATGAGCTTGGCGACATTTATCAGAAGCCTATCGTTGGTGAGATAATGAATATTGGCGGAAAGACTTCTAAAAAGGATGAAGGTTCTTCTGCTGACAGAAAAAAACAGCTTCTGTTCAATAATAAGGATATACCGTTTAATATTGTAGAGAACTACAAAACAATGCGTACAAACCTTATGTTTACACTTTCTACAACACGAAATAAGATAGTTGTCGTTTCTAGCCCTAATCCAAGTGAGGGTAAGTCTGTAACAGTTGCAAACCTTGCAGCTTCAATGGCTGAAACAGAAAATAAGGTACTTCTTATTGACGCTGATATGAGAAGACCTGTTCAGCACAGAAACTTCAAGTTAAAAAACAATGTTGGACTTTCAACAATACTGAGTGGTGAAAGCACATTTGATAAGTGTGTGCATGAAACCAAGAATGGCAATTTTGCTGTTCTTACATCAGGCGTTTTGCCTCCAAACCCGTCAGAGCTTCTTGCTTCTGAGAAAATGCGTGAATTGCTTGAATATGTTCAGCATAAGTATGATTATGTTATTGTCGACGGAACCCCGCTGCTTCCTGTAACTGACGTAATGAGCCTTGCAGACGAGGTCGCAGGCGTTCTTCTTGTGGCAAGATATGGCAGAACTACATATCAGGAGATAGAGGAGTCTATGAAGAAGCTTGAGATAGGCGATTGCAATCTGCTTGGGTTCGTTCTTAATGATATTTCCGCAAAGAACGGTTCTCATTACGGATACAAGTATAGCTACAAGTATAAATATGACTACAGCTATAAATACGGTGGGAAAGATGCTTCTGCCGAAAGTTAAATGACATGGAGATGTTAGATTGACTACCGATTATCACAGCCACATACTGCCGAATATTGATGACGGCTCTGACAGCATCAAAACATCACTTAAAATGATAAAAATGATGAAACAGCAGGGCATAGGTATAATTGTTGCAACACCACATTTTTATATGCACAGGGAAGCTTCTTTAGACAGTTATCTTGTCAAACGGCAAAATGCTTATGAGAAGCTCATGGCGGCTGACCCTGCCGTGAAGGATATACATATTGGTGCTGAGGTGGCTATAGAAAAGGGCATCAGCGTATTAGGAGAACTTGAAAAGCTGTGTATCAGCGGAACACGACTTATTCTTCTTGAACCACCATTCACTCAGTATAACAGTTGGATCGTCGAGGAGATAGACGAGATAGCAAATTCTCGAAGGCTTATTCCGATAATCGCCCATGTACATAGATATATGGGCGTTTATTCAAAGTCAGATCTGAAAAGTCTGATGTCTGTGGATGCAGTTTTTCAGATAAATGCAGAAGCTTTTGAGCATTTTTCCACAAGACGTTTTGTTAATAAGCTTATTTCAAGTGGCAGAGATTTTGTCTTTGGAAGCGATGCTCATAATATTGATGATAGAAAACCTAACTTTGATCTTATAGCTAAAAGATCTGGAAGTGAAAATATAAGACGTTCTGATAAAGTACTCATGTCTGCTATGGCTGACGAAGAAAGAATGTTTGCTTTTTAAGTATAGAAAAAATATTGATGATATTATAAATAGCCTGCACTGTGCCATTGAGGGGTGGCCATGGTGTGATCTTATTCATTGCTTTAATTGAGCGGAGGTATGTTTTATTTATGGAGAAAACAAGCGAAAACACAGTTCAGGTGTGGAAAAACAAAAAGATAAAGCATTGGATGCTTATTGCATTCTTTCTGTGTTTCTATGATATTGTTGCCGTAAATCTATCCTACATTTTCGGACTTTTCATCAGATTTGACCTTACTTTTTCTGCAATACCAAAAGAGTATATGCTTGCCTATGTAAAGTTTGCTCCAATATATACAGCTTTCTGTGTTGTGGTGTTTTTTGTGTTCAAGCTTTATAATAGTTTGTGGAGATTTGCTAGCATTGGCGAACTGTCAAGGATATTTTTGGCTTCGATAGTTACTACCATATTCCAGGCTGTGGGTATTACATTACTCTTCATGAGAATGCCTGTGGCTTACTATATAGTAGGAGCGGGAACTCAGTTCGTGCTTATAACGGCAGTGCGTTTTGCCTATAGATATGTCACCCTTTTAAGAGCAAAACAGGTAACAAATCGGGTGGCAGTGCATAATGCAATGGTCATTGGTGCAGGTGCTTCGGGTCAGATGATCCTTAAAGAGCTTACGATGTCAGAACGTGCAAATGCAAGACCACTCTGCATAATCGATGATAACCCAAATAAGTGGGGAAGAAATATCGGAGGAGTTCCTATCGTCGGTGGCCGTGATTGCATTATGGAAAGCGTCAAAAAGTATAATATTGATCAGATCCTTTTTGCAATTCCAACTGCATCACCTGAGAACAAAAGGGATATCCTTAATATTTGTAAGGAAACCGGCTGTGAGATGAAACAGCTTCCGGGCGTTTATCAGATAACAAATGGTGAGGTGCTTCTCAGCAAGATGAAGCCTGTTGCGGTCGAGGATCTGCTTGGAAGAGAGCCTATCAGAGTAAACATGGACGAGATATTCCAGCACCTTAAGGGTAAGACCATATTGGTAACAGGTGGTGGTGGCTCTATCGGAAGCGAGCTTTGCCGACAGATAGCAGGTCATGAGCCTAAACAGCTTATCATATTTGACATTTATGAAAACAATGCTTATGAAATAGAGCAGGAGCTTAAACGTAAATATGGCAGTAAACTCAATCTTGTGACGCTTATCGGCTCTGTTCGTGACAGCAGACGTATCAATGACGTTTTTGAAAAATACAAGCCTGATATCGTTTATCACGCTGCAGCACATAAGCACGTTCCGCTTATGGAAACAAGCCCTAATGAAGCTATCAAAAACAATGTTGTTGGTACATACAAGACAGCCTATGCCGCTTTGAAGCATGGCACAAAGAGGTTTGTGCTTATAAGCACTGATAAGGCTGTAAACCCTACTAATATTATGGGTGCAAGTAAAAGACTCTGCGAAATGGTCATCCAGAGCATGGACGCTATCAGCAAGGCAGGCAGAACAGATCTTCTACCTATGCTTCATGCACACGTTGATGAAATGACAGACGGTATGCTTGAGAACGATCCGATAGACGAGATAGCTGTTGATAATATAGAGAGCAGTGAAGCGGTTAAGATCGAAAGCGTTGGCAATAAGGACAGAAATGGCACACAGTTTGTTGCAGTTCGTTTTGGAAACGTTCTTGGAAGCAACGGCTCTGTGATCCCACTGTTCAAAAAGCAGATAGAAGCAGGCGGTCCTGTTACTGTTACTCACCCTGATATCATAAGATATTTCATGACTATACCTGAGGCTGTGAGCCTTGTTCTTCAGGCAGGCACATACGCATGGGGCGGCGAGATATTTGTCCTTGATATGGGTGCGCCTGTGAAGATAGACACACTTGCGAGAAATCTTATCAGACTTTCAGGCTATAAGCCTGATGTAGATATCAAGATAGTTTACTCAGGTCTGCGTCCTGGCGAGAAGCTTTTTGAGGAGAAGCTTATGGCAGAGGAGGGCATGATGAAAACGGACAATGAGCTTATCCATATCGGAAAGCCTATACTGTTTGACACAGAAACGTTCCTTGGTCAGCTTGGAGAGCTTGCTCGTGCAAGCTATAACAATGACGAAAATATCGTTGAAATGGTCGAAAAGATCGTTCCAACATTCAGTCCTGTAGGTGATAAACCAACAGGTAATGAAAAATATGGCAGAAACGCTGTTGCAGTTTCTGCGGCAACATAATGAAAGATCCATATTTCAGCACTGCGGGGATTTCTGCGGTGCTGTTTTTATGCCTGAAATTTCACACTTTTTCTTGATGTGTAGGTTTGTCAATCATATTGGACACTATTATTAAGAAATTCGATAGGCGAAAACCATTTGAGGGGACGCATAGGACGGTTGTTTGTTCGACTTAAACGTGCAGCTAGCTGCACGTTTAAGTCGTCGCAGGAATAAAACCTATGGCACGAATAGAATTTGTTGTGATCTTCTCGGTGACTGCGCTCTACTTTGCCATTGTGCCT
>NZ_LARF01000107.1:0-1289 GCF_000980385.1 Ruminococcus sp. N15.MGS-57 | reverse complement strand
GGGAGTACGGCCGCAAGGTTGAAACTCAAAGGAATTGACGGGGGCCCGCACAAGCGGTGGAGTATGTGGTTTAATTCGACGCAACGCGAAGAACCTTACCAAGACTTGACATTGATTGAAAGACTTAGAGATAAGTTCCTTCTCTTCGGAGAACAAGAAAACAGGTGGTGCATGGCTGTCGTCAGCTCGTGTCGTGAGATGTTGGGTTAAGTCCCGCAACGAGCGCAACCCCCGCCGCGTGTTGCCATCGGGTGATGCCGGGAACCCACGCGGGACCGCCGCCGTCAAGGCGGAGGAGGGCGGGGACGACGTCAAGTCATCATGCCCCTTATGCCCTGGGCTGCACACGTGCTACAATGGCCGGTACAGAGGGATGCCACCCCGCGAGGGGGAGCGGATCCCGGAAAGCCGGCCCCAGTTCGGATTGGGGGCTGCAACCCGCCCCCATGAAGTCGGAGTTGCTAGTAATCGCGGATCAGCATGCCGCGGTGAATGCGTTCCCGGGCCTTGTACACACCGCCCGTCACACCACCCGAGTCGTCTGCACCCGAAGTCGCCGGCCCAACCGAGAGGGGGGAGGCGCCGAAGGTGTGGAGGGTGAGGGGGGTGAAGTCGTAACAAGGTAGCCGTACCGGAAGGTGCGGCTGGATCACCTCCTTTCTAGGGAGATTCTCATAAGAATCAAGGGCTTCACTACATCAGATTCCAGAAAATCCAGCATCCGGCTCCCGGGGCTCCCGCCCCGAGGCACCTTGACAGCCGCATAGCGAAGCACGGAATACAGAAGATACGCGGGGCCGGGAGATCATCCCGGCCCCCGAGAACGAATAACGAAATCAATTCATCTAACAAGTTGATTCGGATTCTTCACGATCGCAAAATCATTCAAGATTTACTCGATGTGGTTTACCTAACACAAAGACAGGGAACACTTCAGGACGAAGATACAAAGGGCGCGAGGCGGATGCCTTGGCGCGGGAAGTCGACGAAGGGCGCGGCAAGCTGCGATAAGCCGCGGGGAGGCGCAAACGGCCATAGATCCGCGGATTCCCGAATGGGGGAACCCAGCAGGGGCAATGCCCTGCTACCGGCCGCCGAACGCATAGGCGGCCAGGAGGCAACCGGGGGAACTGAAACATCTAAGTACCCCGAGGAAGAGAAATCAACCGAGATTGCGCGAGTAGCGGCGAGCGAAAGCGCACCAGCCCAAACCCGGGCGCGTGTAAGCGGCAGGCGTTGCCGCCCGGGGGTTGCGGGACGCACGTCACGGAGCTGCCCTCCGTGGAGTG
>NZ_LARF01000066.1:0-6173 GCF_000980385.1 Ruminococcus sp. N15.MGS-57 | reverse complement strand
AGGCACAATGGCAAAGTAGAGCGCAGTCACCGAGAAGATCACAACAAATTCTATTCGTGCCATAGGTTTTATTCCTGCGACGACTTAAACGTGCAGCTAGCTGCACGTTTAAGTCGAACAAACAACCGTCCTATGCGTCCCCTCAAATGGTTTTCGCCTATCGAATTTCTTAATAATAGTGTCCAATATGATTGACAAACCTACAAAATGCAAAAATTAGCGAAAAGTACTGTTAATCTTACAAAAAATATGTTATAATTAGTTTGGTAAAACTAAAACGCTAAAACTTATCATAATATAATATTTTTACAGGAGGTCAACTATGTCAAAGGTAACAGAACTTAAAGACAAATTCGTTGAGATCTACACGGAAAACATAAAGCGCCCGGGCTCGGAAAAGCTGCTCAATTATCTGCTTTCAGAAAACAGCGACTTCTTTGTTGCACCTGCTTCTACAAGATACCACGGAGCATACGAGGGTGGCTTGTGCGAACACAGCATACACGTTTATGAGTGCCTGAAAAGCTATCTGGAGCGTGAGCGTGTAAAGGAAGATTACAACATGGAATACTCTGACGAGAGCATTGCTATCGTTTCACTGCTTCATGACATCTGTAAGGTAAATCTTTACAGAGTAAGCTACCGCAACGCCAAGAACGAACAAGGCGTGTGGGAGAAAGTCCCATACTATGAATTTCACGAAACACTGCCATATGGTCACGGTGAAAAGTCGGTCTACATAGTAAGCAGCTATATGCGACTGACTCGTGAGGAAGCCATGGCTATACGCTGGCACATGGGCTTTTCAGGAGAAGAAAACAAGAACAGTATCGGTCTTGCCCTTGAAATGTATCCTCTCGCACTGGCGACCCACATTGCAGATATGGAATCTACATTTTGTATAGAGGGCGGCAAGGCGTGAGGATACTTATAGACGCTGACGGCTGTCCTGTTACGAATATCGCAGTTTCTATAAGCAAAAGCCATGGGCTTGAATGTATCATAGTTTGCGACAGCTCACATATTTTCAGCTCTGACTATGCACAGGTGATAACTGTCGACAAGGGTGCAGACAGTGCAGACATGAAGCTTGTGAACATCGCTCTAAAGGGCGATATTGCCGTGACGCAGGATTATGGGCTTGCGGCAATGTGTCTTGCAAGAAACGTCCTTGCTCTGGACCAGAACGGCAGGATATATGACAACTCCAACATTGATGCACTGCTTCTATCAAGACATACTGCAAAGAAGATACGCAGAAGCGGTGGCAGGCTCAAAGGTCCGCCAAAGCGCACCAAACAGCAGGACGAGGATTTCAGGGTGGCTCTTACCAAACTAATCGAAGATAATATTAACTTTATGTAAAATATGCACAAAATATATAGAATTTCATAGAAAATTGTGTTACAATCAAACTATAGTTTTATAGAAAAGAGGTTTTCACAATGAACATAGACAAGATTTTGAAGGAACTCACACTTGAAGAAAAAGCTTCATTGTGCTCAGGCTCTGACTTCTGGCACACTGAGGAAATAAAAAGGCTGGATATACCAAGCATAATGGTGTCTGACGGCCCTCACGGACTTAGAAAAATGCGTGATGATACAGACAATCCTAACGAAGCTATCAAGGCAGTATGCTTCCCATGTGCCTGCGCACTTGCCTGCTCTTTTGACAGAAAGCTGCTTACAACTCTCGGCAAGGCTCTTGGCGAGGAGTGTCAGGCTGAGGACGTTTCCGTTATACTTGGCCCTGGCTGTAACATAAAGCGTTCACCACTTTGCGGCAGAAACTTTGAATACTTCTCAGAAGACCCTTATCTTGCTTCACAGCTTGCCACAGCACACATAAAGGGCGTTCAGAGCAAGGGCGTGGGAACTTCCCTTAAACACTTTGCCATGAACAATCAGGAAACAAGACGTATGAGCTATTCTGCCAACGTTGATGAGAGAACGTTCCATGAGATATATTTAAGTGCCTTTGAAACACCAGTCAAGGAAGCAAAGCCTTGGACAGTGATGTGTTCATACAACCGCATAAACGGCGAATATTCCTCGCAGAACAAGCTTCTGCTCACTGATATACTCAGAAACGAATGGGGCTATGATGGACTTGTAGTTAGCGATTGGGGCGCAGTTGATGACAGACCTCTTGGCGTTGCCGCAGGTCTTGACCTTGAGATGCCTACCAGCAACGGCAAGAATGACGAGCTTATCATAGAAGCCGTAAACAACGGCTCACTTTCAATGAAAGACCTTGACAAGGCTGTTAGAAACGTGCTTACGCTTATTCAGAAAGCTGAGGACGGCTATGCCACTGCAACAAAGTGGGATAAAGAAAAACAGCATGAACTTGCAGGCAAGATAGAATCCGAATGTGCGGTACTGCTCAAAAATGATGATAAGATACTGCCGCTTGACAAGTCTGCAAAGATAGCTTTCATTGGCGAATTTGCCGACAAGCCACGTTATCAGGGCGGCGGAAGCTCTCACATAAATTCATTTAAGGTAACATCTGCCCTTGAAGCTGTCAAGGGCATGGATAATATCACATACGCACAGGGCTTCGTCACCGACCGTGACGAAACTGTTGACGAGCTTCTCGATGAAGCTGTGGAGCTTGCCAAGAACAGCGATGTTGCCGTTATCTTCGCAGGTCTGCCAGAAAGCTTTGAGTCTGAGGGCTTTGACAGAAAGCATATGAGAATGCCTGATTGTCAGCTCAAGCTTATTGATGAAGTTGCTAAGGTAAATGAAAACGTTGTTATCGTTCTCCACAACGGCTCCGCTGTTGAAATGCCGTTTGCAGATAAGGTGAAGGGCATACTTGAAATGTATCTTGGCGGACAGAACATTGGCACTGCTGAAAAGGCTCTGCTTTTTGGCGAAGCTAACCCTAGCGGAAAGCTTGCGGAAACTTTCCCTGAAAAGCTTTCACATAATCCGTCTTATCTTAATTTCCCGGGAAATATGGACGATGTTGACTATGCCGAGGGTATTTTCGTGGGCTACAGATATTATGATGAAAAGGGCATAAAGCCACTGTTCCCATTTGGTCACGGACTTTCATACACAACCTTTGAATACAGCAATCTTACTGTTTCAGAAAACGAGATAAAAGACGACAAGACCCTGACGGTCATGGTGGACGTAACAAACACAGGCGACAGAGACGGAATGGAGATCGTTCAGCTTTACGTTTCCGACAAGGAAAGCTCAGTGCGCAGACCTGTCCGTGAGCTTAAGGGCTTTGAAAAGCTTTTCCTTAAAGCTAGCGAGACCAAAAAGGCTGTGTTCCACCTTGATAAGCGTTCATTTGCATACTACGAGCCTGATATACACGATTGGTTCGTTGAATATGGTGAGTTTATTATCGAGGCAGGCTCTTCTTCAAGAGATATCAGACTTTCGACTTCTGTTTATGTATCTTCCGATACAAAACTCCCAGTGCATTTCACCTTGAACACCACCTGTGGCGAGATAAATTCTATCCCAGAGGGCAGAGCTATGTTCGAGGACATTTTAAGCCAAATAGACTGCGGTTTTGGCGACACGGCTTCCGACGATCTTGGCGCTTCTGCAAAGGAAATGATGGAAGCAATGATAAGAGATATGCCACTGAGGACCCTTGTTACATTTACAAATGTTCCAGACATCACAAGAGCGAAGATGTCAGAAATGGTGGAAAATCTCAACGAAATGCTTGCAGAAAAATAATCAATTATGGACAGCAAGTTAGACAGCAACAAAGACGAAAAATCGAATGTGACAGAAAATGATGCTTCAAAAACAAAAACAAGCAAAATAAAACTTTTCGTAGGCGTGATCGCAGTTGCGGTCGCCATTACTACAGCGATCGCTTCTGCACTTGTTAACAGACCACAGCGTGATGATGTGGTGATACTCACACCGCCTGCTGACAGCTCTCAGGCTGACAAGGTGGACAATTCAGGCAGTGAAAAGGTCATTAGCAAGACTGCAAAGGCACACACCACAAAGAAAACAGTGACATCAAAAGCCGTCACAAGCAGTATTGCTGAAACCAAAGAGGAATACAGCTTTCCTGCTGACATAAACAAGGCTGACAAGGAAATGCTCATGGCGGTGAGTGGCATAGGTGAGGTAACAGCCGACAGGATAATAGCATATCGTGACAGAGTTGGTGTTATCAGCAACATGGATATGCTTCTTGAAGTAAACGGCATCGGAGAATCTACACTTGCACTTCTCAAAGGCTATTTTTATGTTGACAGTGCAGACTACCATGATATGCCGCAGGAAACGAAAGTCACAGAAACTCAGCCTGTTCAGACAGAAATCCCTGCTGATACTGTAACAGAGCCTCCGGCCACAGAGGAGCAAACTGTTACAACGGCTGAAACTACTGAGAAAGTCAGGCAGAAAGTGAACATAAACAAGTCTGACGCTCAGGAGATATCAGACAAGCTGCTAATTGATATGGACAAGGCGAATGCTGTCATAGAACTTCGTGAGCTTATATCCTATTACGAAAGCCCTAACGAGCTTCTTTTGTGCAAGGGCTTTACAGAAAAACTTGTTTCCGAGCTTTGGGATTATATTGAAATATAACTGTATTTTATATATCTGCTACATAAAAAAGAACTCGCACATTTTAGAGGAGCGCCAATAAAGAAGTTTTTATGATTTGAAGATAAGGTTGCGTAACTGCCTTGGTTACGCGACCTTTCTCTTTTTGTCGTACTTCATACTGTCAGCGACCGCAGTCGATACTGCAACATCGAAGCGATAATAAATGTCGATCTGCTGAGTACGATGCCCATCGCTCTTTTCAGGAGCGTAAACAACTATCTTCTCGATAAGTTCATGCATGATCTCGGAAGTAAGTTCCGTGATATGCTCATACTTCTGCACTACCTTTATAAAGGAGTTCACATCAGCACATTTCTGCTCTGCTGTTTCAATAAAAGCAGTAAGCTCTGATGCTTACGCTTTCAATTTCTTCTGCTCGTCCTCATATCCTGCGGACAGTACAGCAAAACGTTCGTTAGAGATCTTACCCGAAATATTGTCCTCATAGAGTCTTGCGAAAAGTCTGTCAAGTTCAGCAATACGTTTTTCAGCCTGAGTGAGAGCTTTCTTTGTCTTAAATACATCAGAGGAATGCTTTGACGCAGAGTTGTCCATGGCTGTCTGCACAAACTCTGATTCATTGTCTTTAACACTATCAAGGAGCTTGTTCAGAGCATTTAAAACCAACTCTTTCAGAACGACAGTCCTGATGTAATGGGCTGAACAGCTATCCTTATCAGCTGAATGTGTAGAGCTTTTCAGATGCTCCTGATCTTCGCTAAGGCTTCTTGAACGGCACAGGTATAGCTTTTTACCGCAGTCAGCACAGAAACAGATGCCCGAAAACGGATTTACAGTTTCCTGCTTCTGATTTCTGCGCTTATTCTTACGCATCTCCTGAACAAGCTCAAACTCCTGCTGTGTGACGACAGGCTCATGGGTATTCTCAACGATGAGCCAGTCTTCTTTTGGATTTTCGATCTTACGCTTGTTCTTGTAGGACTTGCGGCGTGTACGGAAATTTACCGTATGACCTATGTATTCAGGGTGCTCTAAAATGTCAATGACAGTTTCAGTACACCAGCGGTCAAGCCTGGAATTCTTGTTAGCCGGGTTTCTTCCCTGCGATATAGCGTAAGCCGTTGGATTGGGAATACCTTCCTCTGTCAACTTACGAGCTATCTGAGTCGGACCATAGCCACTGATACAGAGCTTGTATATCTTGCGTACAACCGCTGCAGGCTCATCATCAATGATCCACTTGTGCTTATCTTCCTCAGATGCCTTGTACCCGTAAATAGGCAGAGAAAGCGGTTTGCCCGACTGACCCTTTGCCTTGGATACAGCACGAATCTTCTTCGATGTATCCCTGGCGTACCAGTCATTAAAAATGTTCTTGAAAGCCATCAGCTCATTCTCGCTCTTGAGAGTATCCACGTTATCATTGATAGCGATATAGCGGACATCATAGTCAGGGAATATGATCTCAATGTACTCACCGGTTTTCAGGTAGTCTCTGCCGAGTCTGCTCAGATCTTTGGTGATGACCGTTCCCACTTTGCCTGCTTCAACATCTGCCATCATAGCCTTGAAGCCATCACGTTCAAACGTCGTACCCGAAAC
>NZ_LARF01000067.1:0-6781 GCF_000980385.1 Ruminococcus sp. N15.MGS-57 | reverse complement strand
CCTTTTAAGGGTGGTTGCAGTCTTTTTTTATTGCGCGTTTTTTTACAGCGCCTTTGTTGTTTTACAAATATGTGATTGTAATTCAATATCGTATCACAATGCAAATTGAGTGATTCGTATTTTATGCCTATGCGTAAGTTGCAACGCATAGCAAATAATTAAGAGTTCAGAGTACGTTCTCGTATTTTACACCTATGCGTAAGTTGCAACGTCATTTGTGAAGGCGACTGCATAGATAGCTCTCTCGTATTTTACACCTATGCGTAAGTTGCAACCAGCAGGGCAAAATCAGAGTATATAAGGTCGATCTCGTATTTTACACCTATGCGTAAGTTGCAACGTTGATGTTTTCGACATACTCGTTTGACGATTGCCTCGTATTTTACACCTATGCGTAAGTTGCAACTGCAAAATTGAACAAAAGTGTAACCCTGTTGCACGGATTATTATGTGCACGTTAAAACCTTACCGAGAGTATTTACCGTATTTTGTTAAAGACGTATGTACACTTTCTCGATTTTAGGACGCCGAGTCGCCCTGAAATTGTGTGAACCTTCTACTTGTTTTCGTTCACTTGGACTTCGCTTTTTTGCTTTTGCAAATCTTTTTCTATTATCTTATCAATGTTTTTAATTCCGATATTCTGACTTGCATTATAATCGGCATTACTTTCAAAATCGCATTCAAGACATCTAAATTTCGCCTGATTTGGTCTGTTATCCTTGTGGATATATCCGCATTTGCTACATCTCTGACTTGTATATTTAGGGGCGATATAGACGACATTTATCCCTACTTCTTTCGCCTTGTTTTCTATCTTTGTCTGGAGATCATAATAAGTCCAGTCTTTTAGAAAACGATCAGATTTAGATGTAATACCCGTCAGCTTTTCCATTTGGATAGTTCCGCAGCCCTTTTTTACAGCATATTCTATCAAAGCTCTGCTGTATTTGTGGTTTGTTGTATCACGAAATCTTGCTATCTTGTCGCCTATATTTAGGGCAGGCTCAGTGCGTTTTTTTCTGCCGTGACCAATTCTTCCGTCACCGCAGTATTTTGTTTGCTCGAGCATTGAACGTCTGCGAGCTTCCACGCTTTTTCTGAATTTCTCAATTTCGCCGCCCTTGATTATGAATCGGTCACGATCACCGAAAACCGAAGCGACTAAAGGACAGCTAACGCCTACATCAACACCAAGGATCTTTTCTTTGTCAAGTTCAGAAATGTTTTTATTGTCAAAACTATAAGACAGATTAAGCTTCCACATCTTTTTCTTTTGGTCATATAAAAGTTTGCTGGCATTTATCTTGTATACTTCGTCAAAACAGCGTTCAAGAATAGTTTTGGTAGAATTATCTTTCACCTGCATTTTAAAACGAAAACCGTCTTTAAAACCATACTTTGCAAATTCAGCTTTTTTTAATAAAGCGAGCCTAACATAGAATTGGTTGTTTTCATATATCAGCTTTATAGAGTCTTTGTGCAGATCAAGAGGTTGGTCTGATTTGTATGAAGGAACTGATCGTTTGCCTTCCCATACCTCTTTTTTATATGTATTAAAAATTTTACATACATCCATTGTGGTAGTGGAAAGATTACTTGAATTTAAAGCGAGTTTTGTTCTTAATTCTTTGTTTGCTTGTCCATGCACACTTGAGTAGCCAAATATGTCTTTTGCTTTAGGATATATGCCACTCGCCTTAACATAATCGCTTGAAAAATTGTTCCATTCCCAAAGAAGCTGAACAGTTTTATTCTTTGCTTTTCGTGTCTGCTTTTGCAATTCCCACAGTATTTTATTGACTTCTTTATAATCTATCCGGTTGCCTGCTTTGTCAAATTGCTCACTAATTAGATAGATTTTTACGACTTTGACCAGTAATGTCACCCCATTTCACACGATCAATATACTTTATCTTATCATTATAACACATAAGTATATTTTTGTAAATTGGCAAAAAGGACAAATATGAGGTGTGGTTTTTGGAACAACGTTCCTCGATTTTGGCACAACATGACAATTTTTGACGCTAGGTGCTTATTGCTGGTTTTATGGCTTGACCTTACGGTATAATTATGGTAATATAAAATCGTACATAGACTATGTTATAAAAGGACGTGAAAAAATGCGGATCGCAGTTTGTGATGATAATGCTGTTTTTCTTCAGTTTTTTAAATCTATGCTGGCAAATGAACTTGAATCAAGGTCGGTCAAGGCTGAAATAGAAACGTTTACCAAAGCTGAGAGCTTTTTTTACTGCCATGGGAAAAAGCCTTTTTCGGCTATATTTCTTGACCTTGATATGCCTGAAATGACCGGTTTTGAAGTCGCGCGGCAGCTAGGTCAGAATGGTAATTGCTTTGTGATCTTTGTGACAAGTCATCAGGAGCTGGTTTATGACAGCTTTAATTTCAGACCGCTGAATTTTATCTGCAAAGATCCTGACGCTGATGTTATGAAGGATAGGCTCCATATGGTAGCAGGACAGTTGACGGACGCATTGAAGCAGGAAAAGACAGTGGTTTTGGAGAATAGGGAGCAGGGAAGGATCTCTGTAAAGCTTCGGGATGTAACTTACATAGAGAGCAATAGCCACAGCATCATATATCATTTTGCAAATAATAAGGATACTATTGCAGTAAGAGATAGCATTGGCGAGATAGAAGAAGCTTATCGTCAATCTGAAATATGTATTTAACATAAGCCGTTCAAATGAAACAGTGATCTTCAAAAGCGGTTCAGTACTGCCCATGAGTCGGGGATATAAGAATGAAGTTGACGACGCTTTGACTGAATATCTGAGGAGAAAGTGATGACTATTACATTGTGGACGATATTTGAGATCTTGATAAACTTTTATCAGGGCGGTCTGGAAACATGGTTTATATATAAATTTCTTACGCCAAGATCTCATGAAAGGGCTAAGATATGGGCTGTTATATTTGCCGTTTGTGAAGGCTGTCTGGTCACTGCTTTTAATTATTTCACTGTATTTGAGGGCTTTGGAAGTGCTTTGTACTGGGCAAGTCTGCTTGTCTTTGTGTTTTGCTTTTTTAGTGACAATGCTGTAAAGAAATTTCTTTCCATATCCCTCTCGCAGGTTGCGATCTTGTTGATAACGTCATTGGAACTAAATGCTGTATCGTCATTTTTTATAATATCCCTCAGGAAGCTTGTGGTCGAACAAAGCTTGCTTAGATTTGTGACGCTTATAATGATCCAGATTTCTATATTCATTGTATTTAGATTAATACTGATGGCCTTTAAACATACAGATGATTATACGGCTTCAGATTGGGTGACGATAATTGCAGTGCTTATTATTTCGTTTTTCCTCGTTATGGTAATACATGAACTGTCCCTTTCGGCAGACGGTGGCCATAGGCTGTATATAAATCTGTCATATATGCTTGTCTTTGTCCTTAATATACTTATATTCTGGATAATAAATTCTTTGATAAAAAAGAATCGGAAGCTCAAGGAAATGGAGATAGTCAAACTAAGAGAGCAGTATCTTGAGCAGTTTATCGGAAACGCCGAGTCGCAATATGACGCCATGAGAAAACTAAGGCATGATATAAAAGACAAATATGAAACGGTCAATGAACTGTTGAAAGTCCAAAAAATAGATGAAACGAGAAAATTTATCTCAGAAAGCTTTGACCTTATCGAGAAGTCGGAGTCCTATGTTAAAACGAAAAATAATATTGTAAATGCTATCGTTAACGCAAAGCTTACGATGGCTTCTTCCTTGGGGATAAAAATATCATGTATAACAGTTTCAGATTTTGAGGGAATAAAGGGAACTGACCTTTGCGACCTGTTGAGCAACACGTTGGAGAATGCTATAACGGCATGCAAGGAAATAGCCGACGACGCAAATAAATTTCTGTATCTGAAGATCGACCGAGAAACGGATACATATACGTTTTTGATAAAAAATTCAATAGATCATTCTGTTATGGATAGTAATCCAAGGCTTACGACCACAAAGGCTGATAAAAAACAGCATGGTCTGGGGACCTCCATAATCAGAGAGATAGCAAGAAAATATAATGGCAGATGCGATTTCTATGAGTCGGAGGGAATGTTTTGCTGTCAGGTAACATTGATGGCAGATACAACGGTCCTGAACTAATTGTTCCGGACCGTTGCTGCATTTCGTGACAAAAACCTGCAACTCATTCCAAAAAGCTTGACATATTGCTTTTATTCTAGTAAAATTCAAATTAGGGTAAGACAAAAGCGAGGCGGTAGTTTATGGATCTTGTTGTATCGGGTATACTTAATTTTTTGACCGAGCAGGAAGCTATCGGCAAAGCAGATGAGGTACAGGATTTTTATCGGTATGGCATAGAAATAACTATCTCATCAATGTTAAACATTGTGCTTGTATTGCTTATGGGAGCATTGACAGGGCATTTGCTGGAAAGCGTAATATATTTGGCAGTGTTTATTGCTGTCAGGGTTATTACCGGAGGGTATCATGCAGATACATATTTCAGATGCAATCTGCTGATGTGTTCAACATTTATTGCTACAGCTTTTCTTAATGACAAGGTATGCGGATATATAAATATATGGGTGATAGTTGCCTTTGTGGTGTTTGAAGAGATAATAGCTTTTGTATTCTGCCCTGTGGAGAACAAAAATAAGCCTATAGAAAAAGAAAAAAAGCCAAAGTTCAAAGCGATGGGAATGATAGTTTTTCTGTTGCTTGATCTGTTTGGCGGGGCGATTATCAATAAATATCAGATGGTTGGATCTATGATCCTGTTAACAAATCTATTAATTGCAGTTTTAATAATATCAGCGAAGATCAAAGAAAAGAGGTGTGATAAGAATGAAATCATTTAAGAAATTGCTTGCTAGCCTTATTGCCAGAGCGACTAAGAGAATGGGTATAGCTGCCTGCGGATGTGCATCAATGTATGGTGGCTATCAAACTAAAGAGCCAAAAAACATTTACAAGAATTAAGCGTAAAGCTACAAGAATTACGATAAGCATTACAAAGACTTTATCATTTCCCCTTTAAATCTTGTGATACTTGTAAATGAGGTAACATTAGCAGGAAAATAACTTCCTGCTGGTGTTACCGTTTTTTTATTTGTAGTGAGTTCAAGCTTTTGACAGTGAGTAAATTTGCTTTTAGACACAAAAAAATTATGTCCTACAAAAGGATGCGCTGTACTATTCGGTTTTCAAAGAACGGGCGGAGGCTATAGAGAAAGCCCCCTCACTTTCCATGCCGAAAAGTTGAGGGGGCTACAACCAAGTTTTTTAATTTCCTAAAAGGTTTTTGAGCTTTGCTCTGATTTTTGTCGAAGGCATAAAGAAAGAGCGCCGGAGATCGCCGTCCCCGTTCGGTTGGGGATACACGGTCAGAATGTGGGTGTCGCTTGCCGCCTTTCGGAAAGGGACTTGCTGTCAAGCCCACTTTCAGGAAAATAGGCGGTGGCGGAATGATCCGTCACCGCCTATTGTGTTTAGGCTATTTCGATTTCGGAAGCGTCGGCTTATTCAACCTCGGATTTCTTTCTCTTTTTGCCGCTTACGCCCAGCAGAGTCAGAACGCCGCCGCTGACGTACAGAGCAGCCAGCCAACCGATGTGGTTGCTGCTGTCACCAGTCTGAGGACACTTGGTGGAGTCGTCATTTCCTGGCTTATTGGTGTTATTATCACTGCTGCCTGTATTGTCGGTGTTGCCGCCGTCGGGGAGCTTGTCGATGACCGTATTCTCGCTGCGCTTGGCGCCGCAAACGGTGCATTCCTCGTGTTTGATGCCGGTGGCCTCCTTGGTAGCGGCCTTGTCGATCACCCACTGGAAGCTGTGTGGTGCCGTGTCGGCATTGTCGCCGCACTCGCACTCATGCCAGTGGTTGGTGCCGTCATACTTCCACTCTGTACCGTAGCTGTGGGTATGATTGCTGCCTGTTGCAGGGATCGGTGCGGTTTCAAGAACCTTCTTGCAGACGGTGCATTCCTTATGCTTAGCGCCGTCGGCGGTTTCGGTAGCTGCCGTGTCAACGATCCACTCGCTGGCGCTGTGAGCCGCAATATTGGCCTTATCGCCGCACTCGCACTCATGCCAGTGATCGGTGTCGTCATACTTCCACTCGGTTCCGTAGCTGTGGGTATGGCTTGGAGGCGCATCCTTATAGGTGGCCTCGAGCTTCACATCATTGCCGGGCATGGTGAAGGTGGTAGTTGCCTTGGTGGCGTTTGCCAGAGTGACATTGCCCTCCAGCACGACCCACTTGTCAAAGACCTTGCCTGCCTCCGGTGCGTCCGCCGTAACGGTCACAACGGTGTTCTGCACGATCTTGTCCGTGATAGGTATCCCTGCGGCAACGGAGGCCGTGCCCTTGATGACCGTGACCGTGAACTCGGTCGCGTCGGAGCTTCTGACGAACCTTGTCTCGCCGCAGTCGGCACGCTGGCAGGTGTAGAGAATTCCTTCGCTCTTGCCCTGTTTTGCAGGTTTGCCGCCGTCCCAGTCGTGGCTGAGCTTATTAACTACATGACCGTAGCGGATAATCTGTCCGCAGCCGGCTGTGCACTGCTGGTCACCGCTATAGCCTGAGGTGGTGCATCCGGGCTTAACCTCATTGATCAGCTTGTAGTTATCGGCAATTTCGTGGAGGGACGGGGTTGAGACGCCCTTATGCGCGATCCTGTCGCACGATGTGCAGTACTGGTTGCCGGAATAGCCCCTCTCTGTACAGGTCGCCGTTCTTACATCCCGCAGTTCAAGGGGACCGCTATGCCTGAAGTCGCC
>NZ_LARF01000064.1:0-6840 GCF_000980385.1 Ruminococcus sp. N15.MGS-57 | reverse complement strand
ATCATCTAAAATATTTACCAGTGCTCTGATGTCATCTTCTTTGACTATGTCACATAATTCATCAAGCGTTGAGTCAAAAGTTTCGAATTCCTCATCAGTAGTCATCAGTCTACTTTCAAATAATCTTTTTAATAATGATTCTTTCATTTATTCCTCCATGTCACTTACTAAAAAGGTCAGAAATTTCATTCTGTACATATTTACTATACTCTCTTAATTTCGGACGGATTTCTTTGTAAAGTCCTTGTTCTTTATAAATTTTTCTAGCATCCCACAAATCATGTGCCAAAGCATCTCTTGGAGATGAGGCATAGTAAGCCGCTTTTTCGGTGCCAGTCATTTTTCGACCATATGTGCTGGTTTGTCTGTGTCTACCACCTTTTTTAGGTTGTTCCATATTAAAAGCAGGAGATTTTTTAGGATCTGCTCCATGTTTCTTCATGTATTCTGCAGATGGCATATGATTAGGCGTGATATTATCGCCAACAGTTCCTGATTTTATCAGTTCGTCATAAGTACCAAAATCGCCTTCCGTTGGAAGTAATCCTTCAAATTCTTGACCACACCCATTATGAACAAAAATCCCAGCTGTCCGTAGCTACGCCGAGTTCGCCGTTATACAGGAACATTATATCTATCAAAAAGAAAGAGCAGCGTAAGGCTATTACGCTGCAATTACAAATAATGAAAAAATTTTCAATACTACAGCTTTAACCTAATGTAAATCCATCTTCAGTAATCATTCTGATTGCTTCTTCATCTATATATTCTTTAATTGTATATCCCCCATGCTTGCAATATGTATACTTTTCTGCTTCTATATTTTCATATAAAAGATGTTTTTTTAACCATCGAATGATCTTGTTATACTCTTTTGTCATGAGTTCTCTATCCGCATTTTCATCATACAGATCATCAGATGTCATCCATACTCTTCCGTTTAGGATTCTTTTTACAGTTTTGGTGCTTGGTCTTGATATAATGTACTCGATAACCGGATTATAACAGCCATCTATATATTTTACTATACCCGTATCGCGCAAATATATTTTGCCAAATTCTTTTTTATATAAGTACACTTTAAAAGAACTATAAATATCAGACGGTGCAATATAGGTTACCTCTTCACAGACCCCGTCATCTACGTAACAAAAGCCTTTGTTTGTGAGAAAATCCACAAACTCCTGTCGCATTTTATCACTCATGTAAAAATTTATCTGTCTACCCATGATTAACCTCACTAATTCATATATATAATAGGACCACTATCGCTATTATATGGTATAAAATAAATTGGTGCGCCATTATATTTAGATGAATTCATAATATCCTCTATGGCTTTGGATTCTCTGGATACAGGCAAACCATTTTTGTTTACCTTTCCAACCTGATATATAGAAACTATCTCATCACCATCATACTCAACGACATCAGCAAATCGCTTATTTTTATAACCCCCTGTTGTATCAAACATCATTTCTTTATCAGGATAAGAGTTATTTCTAGCTTTAATATCGTCTTTAATTTCCTGAGTTTTTTGCTGATGTTCAGTACCGCCTTTTCTTCCATTTGGACTCGGGCACTCATTATGCACCAGCACCCCACACTCGCCCACAAAGTAAGTATGGAAATCCTGCACTTCAAAGTTATAAACCTTGATAGGTGATTCGAGAATTTCGTGCTGAACCCATTCAACTATTACAAGTTCACCATTTGAAAGTACAAGCACATCGCCTGCACGAAGTGAACGTGCTAAAGTCCAACCAAGTTTATCAACATAGAATGGGTGTGTCGGCGTAGCAGAAATTGTTTCGCCGTTTACACCAAGAAGATGTTCATCTGGTCCACTGAGGACCAGATGAAATTAATTAATTTTGCGAAATATAATATAAATAGTTATCAAACAAAGACTCAAACATAATTTTTTTATCTGTTTTACAATACATATAAAAAACCATTTCTTCACTGTCTTTTTGCAATAGTTCTATATTAATATAACCATCATTTCTTATAGTTAATTGGCTTATATATTTGAAGTTTTCATATGTATATACTACTGATTTTTCAATTTCTTTTTCCGTAATATTTTTGTAAACATCTGCCAAACGCAACCCTTGTTGTAAAATTCTTTCTTCATTACTTTTTAGCCAAAGTTTAAAGTCGTCTATAATCATTTTGAACCAACCTTTCTTATATTTGAAACTTTAGGATAATTTATTACTCCATTACCACTGCTTTGACTTAATCTACTTTCAGGACTACCTGGGCCTGGTATCCTTCCACATCCACTACCAGCAGACTTTACAGATCCTGATGGTATATCAAATTCTACATATAAACTTCCATTAGGAGCCTGACGACCAAATGCGTTTGGATCTGAAGGATAGGCTACATGCTTAACTTGTGGATTATTTGGTGAAGGTTGAATTTCTTTAGTAGCTACCATCTTGTTATACTCACCCTCATTCATCCATCTGCCAACAGTAACATTATCATCATTATAGTCAACAGAATCAACAGATGTGCATTTCTTACCATTATGAACAAGAATACCACTTTTGCCAACAAAATATGTATGAAAATCCTCAACCTCAAAATTATATACATATATTGGTGATTCAAGAATTTCGTGATCTATCCACTCGACTGTTACTAATTCACCGTTTGATAGAACCAGAACATCTCCAGCACGCAGTGCACGAGCTGTAGTCCAACCAAGTTATTGATAGCAATTATTTTTACAATCCTAATTATACTATAAAATCTGTAAAAAATCAATAACCGAATACAGAAAAAGCAGACGTGGCAAAACGTCTGCTCAGCTATTTGGAGCAAGCAACGGGAATCGAACCCGCATCCCAAGCTTGGGAAGCTTGTATACTGACCATTGTACTATGCTTGCAAAAAGGCAATACTAAAATATATTGCCTTAGAGCAAAGCCTGTTACCACGGACTTTGCTCATTCTTGTATTTTTTATTGTATCTCATCTTTAAACGCCAAGATGTGAACCCCACGCAAGCCCCGAGAGTGTTGTTGAAAACATCATCAAATTCACAAAGCCCTCTGCCTGTGATATACTGCGTTATCTCGATACCTGCTGAAAAGACAAGGGACATAAGAAAAACTTTTTTGAACTTCGTGATACCGCAAAGATACGGGAGCAAAACGCCCAAGGGTATAAACATTGCAATGTTTCCGAATATCTGTACCAGCCAAAAATCCCGCAGATACTTGATGCTTATGTTCTCAAAAAGGTTTCGCACCTCCCAGAAGGGCACAAGCTCAGCCTGACGTTCTCCCCACTGTCTGGCTATGAGTGTGAGCCAGAGGACGGCAAATATGTACACTGCAAACAGCGATGTAAGTATTTTTCTCTTTTTACTCCACCGTAACGCTCTTTGCAAGATTTCTCGGCTTATCAACGTCATAGCCCTTTCCTACTGATACATAATATGACAAAAGCTGAAGCGGTACTACTGAAAGGCTTGCCGCAAAAAGGTTATCTATCCTTGGAGTGTAAACTGTGAAGTCAGCAACGTCCTCCATAGCATAATTCCCATAGGTAGTAAGTCCGAAAAGCTTTGCTCCACGGCTCTTTACCTCGACCATATTGCTTATGGTCTTTTCATAAAGTGCAGACTGTGTTACCACGCTGAACACGACAGTTCCGTCCTCGATAAGGCTGATAGGACCATGCTTAAGCTCGCCTGCTGCATAGGCTTCGGAATGGATATAGCTTATCTCCTTGAGCTTAAGGCTTCCCTCCATGCCTACTGCATAGTCAATACCTCTGCCGATAAAGAATGCGTCCTTTATATTCACTACCTTTGAAGCAAACCACTGCAAGCGCTCCTTATCCTCGAGAATTTTCTCTATCTTCTCAGGGATAGTATTGATCTCCTCAACGAGCTGAGCAAATCTTTCGTCGGATATCTCCCCTCTTGCTTTTGCAAACTGCATTGCAAGGAGATATGCGGCAACGAGCTGACAGCTATAGGCTTTAGTTGTTGCGACGGATATTTCAGGGCCTGCGAGTGTATAGAAGACATTATCGGCTTCTCTTGCGATCGATGAGCCAACAACGTTTACGATACCGAGAGTTTTTACTCCTTTTTCTTTGCAAAGGCGGAGAGCTGCGAGGCTGTCGGCAGTTTCGCCCGACTGGCTGATGATGATAGCGAGGCTATTTTTTGCAAGCTTCATTTGTCTGTATCTGAACTCAGAAGCAAGTTCCACACGGACAGAGAGCGAAGTTAGCTCTTCGATAACATACTGAGCCACCATACCCACATGGTAGGCAGAACCGCAGGCAACTATATACACCTGCTGGATATTTTTCATATCCTCGTCAGAGAGTCCGACGCTTTCAAAGCTAATATTTCCATCTGTAAGGACAGAATTGATAGTATCCTTTATCACCTTTGGCTGTTCGTGTATTTCTTTGAGCATAAAATGCTCATATCCGCTTTTTTCTGCAGCTTCTGCGTCCCACTCGATAGTTTTCATTTCTTTCTGTATTTCTTCGCCATCGAGATTGTAGAAAGCAACTGCGCCCTTTGTAAGTTTTGCAAGCTCCATATTGCCTATATAGTAGACATTTCTTGTATACTTAAGTATTGCAGGGACGTCAGAGGCAAGGTAGCTTTCACCGCCTGTAACGCCTATTATCATAGGGCTGTCTTTTCTTGCGGCATATATCTCACCGGGATAGTCCTTGAACATAACAGCGAGGGCATAAGAGCCACGGATACGGACGAGGGCGTGATTAAGAGCGTCAACAGGAGTACCCAAGTACTTTTTGTAATAATAGTCGATAAGCTTTACGGCAACTTCTGTATCAGTTTCTGACTTAAAGGTATATCCTTTTTTGATAAGCTTTTCACGAAGCTCCTGATAGTTTTCGATAATACCGTTATGTACGGCGATAACATTTTCATCGTCGCTGCAATGAGGGTGGGCATTTACAGTTGACGGCTCGCCATGGGTAGCCCAACGGGTATGGCCTATACCGCAGGCGCCCTTTACAGCTTTTCCGTCGTTAGTCATTTCCTTTAGGACTTTCAGCTTACCTTTAGCCTTTACGATCTCAGGCTCTGCGTCACCGTTTCTTACAGCGATACCGGCAGAGTCATAGCCTCTATACTCAAGCTTAGACAGGCCGTCCAAGAGGATCGGGGCTGCCTCGTTATTTCCAGTAAATCCAACAATTCCACACATAACAGTGTCTCCTTTAAGTTTTATTTTTATTGATGTAATCTTCTATAGCAGGTCTATTTGGAGGGAAGATATCCTCGGGCAGGTCGCAGATATCAATAAATTTAAGCTGCGACACCTCAGAAGCCTGCATTTTAAGCTTGCCTGTATACTCGTGGCAGATGTAGACGATATCAACGTTTGACACCTTATCGCCGTTGGGATAAGTATACTGCATTTTTTCACCTGAATAGACTCCAAGCAGTTCGAGCTTTTTTGCTTTAAGACCTGTTTCCTCAAAAAGCTCTCTTTCGGCTGTTTGCTCAACAGACTCACCAAGCTCCACCGAGCCGCCTGCATATCCCCAGCTTCCGCAGTCTGTTCTCTGCTGCATGAGCATTTGTCCTGCTTCGTTTATTACTATTACGCTTGCTCCCACCTGCAGCAGAGGGGTGTGGCCTAGGTGCTGGCGGAGGGATTTTATATATTCTGACATTACACAGGCTCCCCAAAAGTATCAGGGTGACTTGGATCAAATATCTCATTGCAGGTCATAACAGTAACAAGATCCTCCGTATCACGGAGATTGATTATGTTATGGGTCCAGCCAGGTATCATGTGGATAGCTTCGATCTTATCACCACTGACCTCAAATTCAACTTTCTCTCCTGTGTTTATGTTACGCTCCTGTATCAGACCATGACCATGGACAACTATGAAAAGCTCCCATTTTGAGTTGTGCCAATGCTGACCCTTTGTGATGCCCGCCTTGCTTATATTTATACTTACCTGTCCGCAATCCTCTGTATGAACAAGCTCAGTAAAACTGCCTCTGTTATCTACATTCATTTTCAGCGCATACTTGAATTTATCTGCAGGAAGATAAGTCAGATACAAACTATACAGCTTCTTGGCAAAAGAGCCCTTTGGCATTTTAGGCATAAGCAGGGTCTTAGGCTGCTGCTTAAATTCTTCAAGAAGATCTACCACCTCGCCCAAAGTTACCTTATGAGTAACAGGCACATAACAATATCTGCCCTTATCATTTGCGACAGGCGTTACGCCGTCAAACTCGCAATGCTTTTCATTGCCCTCAAGAAGATCAAACATACCCTCAACAAGGTCATCAATGTAAAGAAGCTCCAGCTCACTTGCTCTGTCGTTTATGGAATACGGCTCGTCATTAGCCACGCAGTAGCAAAGTGTTGATACAAAAGAATTGTACTTTGGTCTTGAATGACCCATAAGGTTAGGAAACCTATATATTGCGACCTTTGCTCCTGTTTCTGCGGCATATTTCCGAAAAAGCTCTTCACCTGCGAGCTTGCTTCTGCCGTATTCTCCGTCATAACGCCCTATGAGCGTTGCCTGTATGGAGGACGAAAGCATGATAGTTGCCTTGTTATCATACTTTTTCAGAGTATCAAGAAGCTGTGACGCAAAACCAAAGTTTCCTTTCATGAAATCCTCGGTATTCTCAGGACGGTTTACCCCTGCAAGATTGAAAACAAAGTCTGCTTCCTTGCAATACTCGTCAAGCTGTTCCTTGGTAGAATCTATATCATACTCATATATTTCTTCAATAGAAATATTCGGTCTTGTTCGATTTTTGTTATCTCTGATATTTTTCAGATTATTCACAAGG
>NZ_LARF01000176.1:0-212 GCF_000980385.1 Ruminococcus sp. N15.MGS-57 | reverse complement strand
CGGTGAATACGTTCCCGGGCCTTGTACACACCGCCCGTCACACCATGAGAGCCGGGGGGACCCGAAGTCGGTAGTCTAACCGCAAGGAGGACGCCGCCGAAGGTAAAACTGGTGATTGGGGTGAAGTCGTAACAAGGTAGCCGTAGGAGAACCTGCGGCTGGATCACCTCCTTTCTAAGGAGTCAGGCAATGACAGAGCATCTAAGATGGTC